>CAQJOC010000004.1:18108-29574 GCA_948815685.1 uncultured Eubacteriales bacterium
AAAAATAAACAAAGAGATGTATGATTACGGAGTAAAATCTCAATTTATATCCTCTTTAGCCAATCCATCAATAAGATTTGTATCATGGTTAATATATGCAGCTGTAGGTACTGCAGGGGCGTATTTTTCAGTAAAATATGCAAGCCTTACTATTGGCGGGATATCATCAATTCTTATCTATACGGCTCAATATACCAGACCTTTTACGGATATCATGGGAATAATTACGGAAATTCAGTCTGCTCTTGCTGCGCTTAACAGAGATGTTGAACTTTTATATGAAATTACTTCAAAAACAGAAAATTTTAGGGGTAAAAAGGTCAATATCCAAAAAGGCGAAGTTAAAATAGAAAATGTTTTTTTCTCATATAAACCCGGCACACCTATAATAGAAAATTTTAATTTAAATATAAATTCCGGCGAAAAAATTGCATTAGTTGGTCATACAGGTTGTGGAAAGTCCACAATAATAAATCTACTTATGCGTTTTTATGCACCTGACAGTGGGGATATAAAAATTGATGGTATATCTATAAATAAGCTTGATTTAAATGAACTCCGAAAGACGTATGGAATGGTTCTTCAAGATACATGGCTTTATATGGCTTCCATTAGAGATAATATAGCGTATGGTAAACCGAATGCATCTTTAGATGATATTATGAAAGCTGCTGATATGGCTAATGCACACAATTTCATTATAAAATTAAAAAATGGATATGATACTCTCCTTTCAGAAAGCGGTAATGGGATATCTCAAGGACAAAAGCAGCTCATATCAATAGCTAGAGTAATGCTTATACAACCTAAAATACTTTTATTGGATGAAGCAACCGGGAATATAGATACTCGAACAGAACTCAAGGTACAAAATGCTTTTAACAAGTTAATGCGGGGAAAAACTTGTATAATTGTTGCACATAGACTTTCTACTATAAAAAATGCAGACAGAATTGTTGTAATGGATAAGGGTAAAATAGTAGAAATAGGTAGCCATGAGGATCTCGTCTCATCTAAAGGATATTATTATAATCTTTATAATGCCCAAATTTCCCCATTGACTTAAGGAAATACCTCACAGAAATTATATAGCGACAATTCTTTGTTAAATTTTTAAACAAATTATATGATAAATTCACATAAATATTTATTAATTGTCAAGAATTTTATTGTTATATAATTAAAAAATATCTATAAATCTTATTTAAAGTTTATAGATATTTTTTGTAAGTCTTCCCTTTAATTTATTGTGAGTTTACATTTTTAAAGTTATTTGCTTATAATTGATGCATATATATAAATTTAAATCGCTGGATAATAATTATTAAGAGGTGTTTTGAATGAATAAAGACAGCAAATTGTTTAGTGTACTTCAAAAAATCGGTCGTTCTTTTATGCTGCCAATCGCACTTTTACCTGTTGCAGGCTTACTTTTGGGAATAGGTGCATCATTTTCCAATCCGCAAATGATAGATTCTTTCGGCCTTCAATGGCTTTTGGGAGAAGGAACTTTGTTAAATTTTGTCCTTATAGTTATGAAAGAAACAGGTAACATCGTTTTTGCCAATCTTCCGATTATTTTTGCAATGGGTGTAGCCTTGGGAATGGCTGAAAAAGAAAAGGCTACTGCTACCTTATCGTCGGCAATAGCGTTTTTTGTTATGCACCAGTCTATTTCTTCACTTTTAAAATTAAACGGAAAATTGGAACTGGGTGCAATGCTTGATGGTACAGTTGGAGCAGTGTGCGGAATACAGTCGCTTCAAATGGGCGTGTTTGGCGGAATTATAGTAGGTCTTGGAGTTGCATATTTACATAATAGGTTTTACAAAATTAAGCTTCCTACCGCAATTTCATTTTTTGGTGGGACTCGTTTTATTCCAATAATATCATCTCTTGTATATATATTTGTGGGAATACTTATGTATTTTGTTTGGCCATATATACAAGCCGGAATATATTCTCTCGGAGGACTCGTAACAGGCACAAAATATGTGGGAACATTGATTTACGGGATAATCGAGCGTGCTTTAATACCATTTGGTCTCCATCATGTTTTTTATACTCCGTTTTGGTATACCGGACTTGGCGGAACGTCAATCATAGACGGAAAATATGTAATGGGCGCTCAAAACATATTCTTTGCGGAACTGGCATCTCCAAATATATCTCATTTCAGCGTAGATGCGACAAGATTTATGGCAGGAAAATTTCCGTTTATGATTTTCGGACTTCCCGGAGCTGCCTTAGCAATGTATTCAGCGGCAAAACCATCAAAAAGAAAAATTGCCGGAGGACTTCTTATTTCTGCAGCACTTACAGCTATGCTTACGGGTATAACAGAGCCTCTTGAATTTACATTTTTATTTGTTGCTCCTTTGCTTTATGGTATACACTGTATTTTAGCAGGCATATCATTTATGCTTATGCATATACTGAATATCGCAATAGGAATGACGTTTTCTGGAGGTATTATAGACTTTTTACTGTTTGGAGTTCTTCAAGGGAACGGAAAGACAAACTGGTTAATGATGCTTCCTGTGGGAATTATTTATTTTGTTGTTTATTATTTCTTGTTTAAATTTTTAATTGAAAAACTTAATTTCATAACTCCGGGTAGAGAGGAAGACGAACTTGAAACTAAGCTTTATACAAGAAAAGATATTGATGCTTCCAAAAAAGATAATATTTCTCAACTGATAGTAGATGGACTAGGCGGAGCGGATAACATTTTAGATTTAGACTGTTGTGCAACAAGACTTAGAATTAAGGTTGAAGACGGAGATAAGGTAAATGAAAGCATACTAAAAGAAAGCGGGGCATCCGGAGTAATAAAAAAAGGTGCGGGGGTCCAAATAATTTACGGACCAAGAGTAACAGTAATAAAAAGTGATGTTGAAGAATATATTTCTTCTCAAGAGAAAAAAGAAGACAATTTGGAATAATCCAGTAATAATTAATTAAAACCGATTTTAGTATTAACCACCGGTATTCCCGGTGGTTATTTATGAAATTTAATTCTGCAGAAATGAGTAAAAATATAAAAGCAATAATAAGACTTCTTGCAAAATTAACTTTATTCACTAAAAATTTTTTACTTTTAATAAATACGATTCCCCAATTTGCAGATTTTTCTATTTTAGAATTATCTACAGCCTAATATTTTGTCTTTTACTTATGAATATGTTTTGATTTCTCAGGGTAGGTCAGGCTTAATATAAAAAGGCTCTAAATGCCAAATATAAGGATACTCAGAACCTATATAGTACAAGTTGATTATTTAATTAATTGCATAGCCAAGACCGATTCTAAAACGGTTTTCATTTCTCTAATCATAGGATTTTCATCAAATTCGTCATCCATTTCAATTTCATTAAGGCAAGGTTGCAGCAGCCTTGAAGATTGTTGAATGGCGCTTTTGTATTCATCGGCATTTTCTCTTTTGTTTTCCTTAAGATCATCTATCTCCGTGAGAAATTGATCAATTTTCTTACGATAGTCTACTCTTTTTTTAGATTTTGCCGCAAGTTTTATAAATTCGTCGAAAACTTGCTTAAGTACAGTATGATTTTTGCCTTTACCCTTATTCAGCCAATCCCATAAATCTGTAATACTCGCATTCAACCAAAATCTTTTCATAAAAATTCATCCTTTCGTTTATAAATATTAGAGAAATTTATACTAAACTTCTCAATTTTATTATATATATATTAATGTCAAATATTTTTCATATTTTATACTAAATATCTAAATAGATCACTTGCAATTTTATCTATTTTCCCTGCAGAGTTAAATTAGCCATAAAGAATAAAGGAAGCGTTACACAGAAGATATATCTATAAAGTTTAAATAAGATTTGTAGGTATGTTTTTAAATATATAACAATAAAATTTTTAATACTTAATAAGTATTTATGTAAATTTACTATATAATGTGTTTAAAAAGTTAATGAAGTATTACTACTGTATAATTTGGGAAAGGCGTTTACTAAAAAGTATTGACAATATTTAATATTATATTTATAATTTAATATAAATAAATAATTAAAGGAGACTTAAAATGAAAAAGATTCTGACAAAAATTACATTTTTAATTGCTTTACTAGTAATATCTCCATGTATTTGCATGGCATGGACTGATGAAAATATAAAAAAACATTATGAAGACAAATTTGGCACAAAATACACTGATTCGTCCATTGGCCTGAGGGCCATTATCTATATGTTGTCTAATACAACCGCATGGAGCAACATAGACGATATGCAAAACCATCTTGAAAAACATTATGAAAAGTTTAAGAAAAAATTTGATACAGTAGATATGCAAATACTTGAGGATAAATATATCGAGTTAAAAAAATATCATTCCCAGAAACAACAAGATTGGCAAGATTCACATCATTGGCGAGATTCACATCCTGGTTATGAGCTATTTAAAGGCATCAAAGCATTGGGGAACTTTGATGAAGGTATGCAGGAACATAGAATGAAAGAAATTATAAAAGCAATCCAATTCTCAGGTACAAAAATTAAACAGAACGAATTACTTTCAATTGCTCAGTGCGTTTCAGAAAAGACATCAGTTGAATTAGATAGAGAAGCTAAAAGACGGAAAAGTGTATTATTAAAATGGTTTGACGACAATTGGGATCAAATATTGCCAACACTTCAGTTTGTTAGAATGGATATGAGAATTGACGTAGAAAAAAGTTAAAAAAATAAATTTATACCGTCTGATTTTTAAAACTATTTAGCTACATTGCAAATAAAAGGAACGGGAAAATGCTTTGATACTTCTATTTTCCCGCCCTTCTTTTTATTTTACTTATTTTATTTTTTCCTTCTCTTCCTGTTTTTTCCTCTTCCACGCTTTGAAACGTACATCATAGCAAGAGTTGATGAAACTACCAAAGCTATCAGTCCGGTGTAAAAGGAAGATTTTAGATCGCCTTCTTTAAGAAAGTTCGAAGTAGTATTGTCCGCATAAATCGGAGGGTCTATTTTTTCGAAACTTTGGGAAACCTCATCCGATATAAGTCCGGCATTGCTTTGAACTCTGAATTTATAAGAACCATTGGATTTAGCAGTATATATATATGTTTTTGTTTCTTCGTCAATATCTATATCTTCCCATATTGAGCTGCCATCTTCCTGAACTTGTACACTTTTAATTCCGGAAATACCTGCCGAAGGGTAAATCATTACTTGCTTTTCTGTTTCATATTGTCCATCACTGGTTTTTATTTGAAGTGATGGTTTAACAGAATCTTGCATAATGGAAATTTTTCCTGTAACGCTTACATTTGATGAATTGTCCTCGGCTTTTAAATACAAAGTATGGATACCATCTTCAAAGTTATCAAGAACCGTGTTTTTTTGAGATAAATCGATTTCTTGTGGCTCTCCGTCATCGAGAATGTAAAAAGCATTTTTTACTCCCGAAACATCATCTGAAATATCCCCGATAGTAACCGAAGCTTTAGACGTCCACATCCCATCAAACGGATAAATTATATCTATTTGCGGTTTTTTATTGTCAATAATCATATTGGGAGTTTTTTCATATGATGGATTCCCGGCTTCATCAACCGCTTTTACATAAACAATATACTTATTTCCGGGGTCAAGCTGTACTGTTTCACCTTCTATCCATTTTGTGCCGACAAATTCTTCTATTTCTTTATCCGTTGCAGGAAGATTATCAATAACTTTTTCGAGTTCATCTCCTTCTAGGATAAAATAATATATAGCTTTCATTCCACTTTGAGTACTTGCCAGTGGTTCAGAAGTTCCGGGGGATTCATTTCCATCTGTTTGAGATTCTTTATTATTTTCCGAATCTTTATTTCCTTCTCCCTCTTGTGGCTGTGTTTCTTCACTGTTTGAAGAACTTTGGCTTTCGTCGGATTGGAGTGCAATTTCATCCGATAAAACCGCTATTCCGTTTTCGGAATTTTCAGGTTCATTTGTTTGTTCTGTATTTTGATTGTTTAGTCCGCTTTGCACCCTACTTTTGAACGCTGATCTGCTTATTATGCTATCGGGTATATTTCTTTGAACAGCTTCAAGATTGAGTTGTTCTATGCCGTCACGACCTGTAATGTAAAGTGTTTGAGGTCCGTTAAAATAGTAGTTAACATCTCCGGTGCTATCAGATGAAGACCATTCGCCATTTTCAGAGGTTATATTTATTGAAGGTGCCGTAGTATCTTTTTTAATTACAAGTGTTTTTTCTTCGCTTTCAACGTTTAGGTTTTCATCTACAATCTTAAATGTATAAACATAAATTCCGTCTTCTTCAGGACCTTTGGCGATATATTTACCATCTGCATCAGGTTCCAATTCTTGGTATTCCCCTTCATTCACTTTATAATAAAATATCGGAGTATATGGGTTGCCGGAAGAATCTACCGGAGGGTTGTTGGAAGAATCATATAAAAGTATGGTTACGTCTTTATTTGTCCAGCTTCCGTCAACATATTCGACTTTTTCTCCGCTTCCGTCGGGCTCTGAAGTATCATCACTGCTTATTGTCGGAGATAAATTAAGAACAGGTTTTTCTATTAATATTTTATCCACGGTTAAAATCTGTTCTGAGGAAGTAACTCCCGCATTATTTGAAATTTTAAATTTATAAACTCCATTTTTTAAAGCTATATAAGTTATAGGTCTTTCCTCATCATTAAAAACGATTTCTTCCCATTCGGTTTTTTCAGGCTCAAGAACAGTGATTGATTTTATTCCCGAATCTCCGCATATAGGTGTTATCGAAATTTTCTTTATAAATTCGGATTTTGTTTCATCATAAGAAAACTGCAGCCAAGGTTCCGCTGAATCCTGTTTAACAGTAAAAACATCTGTCGACTCTGAAGTATTCCCCACGCCATCTTGTACGATAACTTTAACGTTATATTCGCCGTCGTCAAATCTCATTTCTATCGGCTTAGAAAAATCATCAACCGATACTTCTTCCGGTTCTTCATTCTCGATTTTATAAAATACCTTAGATATACCCGATAAGCTGTCACCGATATCGTAAACAGTCATCACCGCCTCATCAGTCCAAGAGTTATTTTGTGGGAAATTGACGGAAAATTCGGGAGATTCACCGTCAATAGTTATGGTATCGGTGGATATATATAGACTATTTCCGGCAATATCTGTGATTTTTGCATAAACAATATATTGTTTACTCGGGGGTAAATCAATCATTTTATCGATTTCACCTGTCTCCCAATTAGAACCAACCTCACTTTCAATTGCTTGAGAACTACTTGCAAGTGTTCCGCTTATAGGCTGATTATCCGCTCCGCTCTTAATAAAATATTTTATGTCGGAAGGTCCAATAGGAGAGTTTACTTCTGTAATTTTTACTTTTTGTGTGTTTTTAAACATAATATTATTTAAAGGTTGAGTTATTGTTGCCCATTCGTGACTTGAATCAAGCACAATTTTCCCAACTGGAGGGGTAGAATACCTTTTCACTACAACGCTTATTTCATCACTGGGTTGATTATCTGCTGAAATTATTTTAAATGTAAATGTATAATTACCATCAGTAGATACCACCGGCAACGTGCAAAACCCGTCCGAATCTGCTACCAAAGATTTATAATCGGTATCCCCGTCATTGGGATCTCCCTCTTTTTTATATTTATATTCTGAAATAAGTATATTTTCCGTTGTATTTCTGAATTTAATTAAAACATCCTGATTTGTCCAAGTGTCAAAGGTATACGGAGTCGATAAATTCGAGTTAAGATATGCAAAAACTTCAATGGCAGGTCTATCTTTATCTATTTTGTTGATTGGTATCTTTGAAGATTCCACAATTTTTCCTGCATTGTTCTCTATTTTGAAAATATAATTCCCCCTTTCGGTTATCGTGTATTGGTAAGAATTTTTATTGTCCGATTCAGGAGAAAGTGTAATCCATTCCAAACTGTTTTCTTCTTTCACTTGAACGGATTTTATGCCGGAAGGTCCTACCGAAGTTGAAATGGATGCAGTTTTAAAAGATGTATACGTTGAGTCGTCGACATCGACGGTTATAGTAGGAATCACCGTGTCTTGTCTTATACAAAATATATCTGAAGAAGACGTGTTCCCGGCATTGTCTTCGGCAAATATTTGAACAAAAGTTTCTCCGTCTTCAAAATTAATATCAGCAATATTATCTTTTATTGTAAGAGGTAAAGGATCTGCGTTATTTAGGTCTGCCGAATTCTTGGCAAGCTTATAATAAATAGACTTAAGTCCGGATAAATTATCGTTGACATTTGTAACCTCAATGGAAGCTTTATCGTAAGTCCAATCAGTTTTGTTATACTTCGCTGTAAATGATGGTCCGGTGTTATCTATGACTATTTCATTGGTCATGGCGTAAGATATATTTCCGGCAGTATCTGCGGTTTTGGCATAAATAATATATTTTTTGTTACTCATAAGTCTAGAAGAAGAACCCGAAACCCATTTTGCAGTGTTCTCTATATCTTCGGGAGATATTGGAGGATTGACAATTTCTCCGGCAGGGTTGCTCTCCATAATAAAGAAATTAGTATACGCTATGGGTGCAACAGGATGTGAAGAAATTATTTTAAAATCTTCGTAAGCTGTTGTGAAAAATGTCTGAGAAGATATATTGTCTGCCGATATGTCACCTTTACCCCATGTTTCATTTCCGATTTTTATGGAAATTGATGGAACTACATTGTTTTCTTTGATTGAAATCGGAACTATGTCACTTTCTATTCCTGAGGCAGATATAAGTTTAATGTTATAGGTTACTGTATCTCCGTTGGTATTGGGTTTTGTAATATTATGTGTAAATGAATGAGAAGAATTTCCGGTATAAATTAATTCCCAGTTGCCTTCAGAAGTGGTTCCGTTTGCCTTTAAAACGGATTTTTGACACCAAAATTGAGTATTACCAAGATTTTTTTCATAATTTCCAATCTGTATAACAATGTCTTTATTAGTCCATTCTCCGTTTGTAAAAGGTTTTCCGGTAGAATCTTTTAAATCCAATTTGACAACCGGCTTAGTTTTATCGATTTGTGTAACAGGAACCGAAAATATTTCAGATACTACTCCTGCTCCGTTTGTCGCCCTAAATGAATAAGTCCCCTTGACGGTTGCATTATAAGAATAGGTGTAATCTTCACCTTGAATCGGATAAAGAGGAATCCATTGACTTCCTGCTGCCGAACTCTTCATCTCAAGTTTTATACTTCCGCCAGTCTCTTGCTTTGAAGATGGACCTAAATTATCAAGCTGTATAATAATTTCTTCCTCTTGAGCCGGAGAATCTAAAGGAGAATTTTTTCTGATTATGGCGGGTTTTAGCATATCCTGTTTAAATATAAGCGTTTTCGGAGGCAAAATAGCATTATCCTCTTCTCTTCTAAGTACATAACCGAATTCATCGCCTTGACTAAAAATATAATTATATTCGGGAGAATCTTTTCCGATTACGATTTTTTGTGCAAAACTGGAATTCGATGCGGAACCACGCCTAATTGCATGATTTTGAGGAGCTGTAATAGAAATTTCACTTGTATACCATCCATTTAGACCTTGGGTCCCGTGAATCGAAGCTGTGGCATCAGAAGTCAAAACAGGATAAATAATGAATTCCGTATTTTGAGTTTCATCGTAATTAAATATATAATTTTTGTTTACGGATTCTGATGGATTAAGTCCGAAATTGTCTCGTATAATACGATACTCTACTCCGTTTTCCTCAGATGTGGCCATCGGGAGATTTTCAGAATCGAGGTTTTCACTCGGAATATCAATTTTTATTTTACCCTCAAACACCGGCATATATTTATCAATAGCACCATTGACAAAATATTCTATATCAAGTTTTTCTAAATTTTCTTTAGAGATTCCATATGCGGCAGATTGGCTGGGTTTGGGATACACTGTTAAAGGAGTAGGTTCTATTGTGAATTCTTTAGAAACTTTTCCTGTGAAATTGCCTAATCCCCATACTGTTAAAATTGCTTTTTCAGAGTTTACATCGGTATTGGCGAATATGTTATTTTCATATTCCAAATAATAGTCCTTATTTAAAGTAAGTCTTCTTTTTGTTCCACTGATGTTATGATATATTCCGGGCGACGGGGTCTGTGCTACACCATTAAATACCCGGTTTGAAATATCCTCTATGTCTATAATACTTTCAGACATTTCCAGTGTACCGATTTTTATTTTACACGAGAGTTCTCCGATGTAATTGTCTATTCCAAATACCTTAACATCATATGTTCCGGAATCAGTGAATGAGTAATTCTGTGCAAGCTTATAACTACCGCTTTGTATCTTTTCTTTTACAGTTCCGGTAATTTTGTAAACTTCCACAAAAGATTCATCTATAACCTGCGGATTACCGGTATAAGTAAGACTCTTTACTTGTTCGCATACAAATTCTCCCTCGCTGATAACAATCGGAGTTATGTTAAACGGTTTGCTGACGGAAGAATGAAAATTTGAGTCTTCTTTCGGATTAAAGGTCATATATGCTCTACCGACTCTGTCATTTCCAAGATAAGAAACGTCATAATCGACACCGTTTTTAAGCGGTATCTCCAAATCACTTTTAGGTCGAAAAACAACACTGGGATTTGGAGCAAAATATCCTCCCGGCTCAAAAAGTATATCATCTATATCATCTATCGTAACTTTATTTAAGTCTTCTGTTATAATGTCAAAAGGAAGGGAAGTAAATCCACTGGAGTACAAGGACCCACTTTTAGGTACTATATTTACTTCAGGTTGAGATTTATTTCTTGCAGGTTTTCCGGTTAATGCATTTTTGTTTGCATCCGTATTATTTGCACAAAAAAGAATAGTATCGACGGAAGTACTTTGAAAGCCATCAGTATTCCAACTGGTAGCAGGGTAAACAGAAACAACCGGTATTATTTCAGCCCCATTATATACATAATTAGAGTCAACCTTTATTTTAGCGGAATCTATATCTTGTACATATGTCCATGAGTAAAAGTCCTGAAATTTTTGATAACTGTATCCCGACAAGACCTTCGGCTGGTCTATCTCGTAGCAGTTCATCCCGGTAATAAAGGTAACGGTCTTATCTGAAGAAACAGTGCTCACCCCCCCTCCGGCAAGTCCGGCTTCAGGGTCTAAATCGTGCTCAGAATCGCCATAAGCAAGTCTTCCCTCTCCTCCATCTCCTCCCAAAAGGGTGTAAACCGGAGCACCGGACCGAACTAAGCCTGCAATATTTAATGTCCCTGTTTGAGGAGATTTACCCTCAGTATCGCTTCTAACAGTGTTCTGTTCACCACCACCAGAGCCCCCGTTGTAACTCGTACCACCTCCATTTCCGACTCTACACGAAGCACCATGTCCGCCACCGCCGCCTGAATTGTAGCCTCTACCGCCGCCGCCTCCGCCGCCGCCTTCACCCATAGCATTTGCAGTGGCCTCGTGATCCCAG
>CAQJOC010000005.1 GCA_948815685.1 uncultured Eubacteriales bacterium
CGGAAGACACGATACCGAGGACTTAAAAAGCAGACTCAAAAATTAAATATAATGTTTGCTTTGGCAAATCTTTATCTAGGGCCTGTTCACACGAAAAATTCCACAGTAAAATTATTAAATTTTTAAGGACATAAAAGTTCATATTTTCAGAAGGCGCCGTTCCTTCACAAATAGTAGTAAAAGTTTTTTGCACACCCATCATCTCAACTCCTGTCAAAAGTCCAATATAACAATCGGAAAACATACAGTTCTCCGATTGTTATATTTAATATTTAAAATAAAAATAATAAATTCTAATCTAGCTGTTCTATCTTACCTGCTGGAGGGAAGTATATTCTAGCATTTTCGCCGACTCCTCCGAAAGCAGATAATCTATATTTAAATTCTTCCATATTAGGGCAAGAAATTGCGATCAAATTTCTGTTCCCCACAAAAAAATCTCCGTTAAAACATATTTTATTCCCCAAATGCTCAAAAAAGTTCAAGTTTTTGTCTCCGGCAAATACACCGACTCCATCTATATGACAATTTGCAGGCACAACAAAATTTTTCAAAGAAGTATTTCTAAAACAATCACTGCCGATAGATGCTTCTGATTCTTTATCAATTTTTACGCGTTCAAGGCTCTTGCAATTCTGAAGTGCACCCTTACCTATGCTTTCTACGTTTTTAGGTATAAAAAGATATTTAATATCTGAATCTGAAAAAGCTCCACATCCAACACTCTTTACATTAGAAAGGTCAATGGCCACAATACCAGTACCAGCAAGACAGCTCTCTTCCAAATTTTCTATTTTATTTAAATTAACTTTTGTCACTTTTTTACAATTTGAAAATGTTTTACGCGGCAGCACTTTCAAAGATTTCGGCAACACAGCTTTCTTTAAATTTCCGCAATTTTCAAAAAGGCCAATTCCGAATTCCAAATCTTTGTTATCAGGTAAGGCTAAGTCAAACTCCTCAAGTCTATTGCAACTTCCAAAGCAGTTATTACCAATTTGTTCAACGCTACTCGGAATAACAATTTTTTTGATTCCACTGTTTGAAAACATGTTTTTCGGCAATACTTTCAAATTTTCAGGCAATACAACTTCCTCTAAACGTTCGCAACCCGAAAAAAGAGCATCTGTTCTTTGGCCAAGTTTCTCTGGATTAAATGAAGATAAGTCAACCCTCTTAAGTCTATTGCAATATTTAAAGCAGTCACTACCAATATTGTTAACGCTACCCGGAATAACAATCTCTGAAATACCACTCCCGTAAAAACACCCATATTTTAAATCTTGTATTTCACCCAAATCAATCCTTTTCAAATTTTTACAATCCATAAAAATTTCTCTCGGCAGAGCTTTCCAGCTTTTAGGCAATTCAATGTTCTCCAAACTTGAACAGCCTTTAAAAAGACCTGCTCCTATATTATCAGGATTAATATTTTGGGGCAAATTAACTTTTGTAAGTTTTAAATCCCCCTCAAAACAATTTTCCCCCATTTCACTAACCTTTTCAGGTAAAAATAAACTCTCAAGTTCAATGCAATTTTTGAAGCAATTAATACTAATCTTGCAAACGCTGCCCGGAATATTAACATTTTTAAGCTTTTTACAATTTGAAAAGGTTTCCATTCTTAAACAGTCTAATTGGGAGTCTGCAGCAAAAGCCACATCTACAAGCTCGGCACAACTACAAAAACAATGCCCTCCCAAAAAAGTTGCGCTTTTGGGAATTGCAATTTTTTCAATAGGACATCTACTAAAGCAGTAGCCACCGATTGTCTGTAAATTTCCGTTTTCAGGAAGGTCAACTTTGTAAAGTTTCGGACATGCGGAAAAGCAAAAAGGTCCAAGACTTTCCAATTTATTACATTTTGCTAACTTTAACCACCTAATATCAGTTCCAAAAAAACTTCTGTCTCCAACTGATTTAAGATTTTCAGGAAATTTTACAAAACGGAGAGCACTGCAACCCGCGAACGCTGAATCTTCAATTACGGCACAATTTTCACCTAATTTAATCTTGTTAAGGTTTTTGCAATTAGAGAACGCTAATTTTCCAATTACGGCACAATTTTTACCTAATTCAACCTTGTTAAGGTTTTGGCAATTAAAGAACGCTGATTCTCCAATTTTAGTACATTTATCACCAATTGCAACTGATTCAAGAGTGGGTAAATTTGAAAAAAGCCCATCAGGAACTTCTTCAATTCCATTTAAATGCACTGTTTTTAAATTATTTTTTATATCTTGAGGTAAATTCTGCAATGCATTTTTATCAATTTGGTCGTATCTTTTCGGAACATTCAAATATACGCTACAAATTCTGTTGTGGTCATCTGTAGTTATTGTCAAAAATTTGTTAATATTTGAACTTTTAACAACGTTACTTGCATATACTATGCCGGCATCTTTTACTAAATTAGGAAAAAGGCTAATTGAAGTCATACTTAAAAGCATTGTTACCCCTAATTTAGCAGCAAAAGCACATTTTGATTTCTTAAACATAAAATTTCTCCTTATATAAATTTTGAACATACAAATAACAAAGCTTTGCATATTTAAATTTTAACACAAAAATAAAAATACGTCAATCTTTTTTTGATTTTTAAACATGGTCAGACAAAATTAACAAATGCTCTAAAAATAAATAAAAAATTTTCCGTTATTTAATTATTATTTAATATTTGTTTCTTGCAGCAAACACACCGAATGTGAAGCTATTCCCTTATTTTCCCCTGTAAACCCCAGATTTTCTTCGGTAGTCGCCTTAACATTAACTCTATTTTCTGCAAGCTCACATGCATTTGATATATTTATTGACATTTCTTTTAAATATGGACTTAACTTTGGAGCCTGTGCTATAATTGTACTATCAATATTTATAACTCTATATCCGTTTTTGTATATTCTTTCATATACTTTTTTAAGCAAGCCAATACTATTGGCATCTTTATACGTACTATCATCATCCGGGAACATTTTTCCGATATCTCCGAGACCGGCAGCCCCTAAAATGGCATCAATAACTGAATGCACAAGAACATCCGCATCAGAATGGCCTAAAAGACCTTTGTCGCTGTTAATTTCCACTCCACCTAATATAAGTTTCCGTCCCTCAATTAGCCTATGAACATCATATCCATGCCCTATTCTCACAATGGTACCTCCACATTGAATAGACTTTCTGCATTCAGCCTTGTCTTTTGAAGTACCTCTTCATAAGATTTGTTCTTAATCTCAGCTATTTTTTGAGCTGTAAACTTTATATAAGATGAATCGCATCTTTTTCCTCTAAACGGCGTAGGGGCCATATATGGAGCATCGGTTTCAAGCAAAATACACTCAAGGGGAATTTCCCTGACCACATCAATAAGCTTTTTTGCGTTTTTAAATGTAACTACTCCGCCTACCCCTATAAACATACCTAATTTTAAAATTTCTTCAGCCATTTCCATACTTCCAGAAAAACAATGTACCACACCTTTTGGCTTGTGTTCTTTAAGTAAATTCAGCGTGTCCATATGTGCGTCTCTATCATGGACTAAAATCGGTAGCGATACGTCATTAGCCATTAAAATTTGCTTTTCAAAAAAATCTTTCTGTAACTCTTTATTTTCCGCACTATAATGGTAGTCTAAACCTATTTCACCTATTGCGACAACTTTTTCGTTTTGTGATAAATTTTTTAATATTTCTAAATCTTTATAATCACATTCCGAAATGCATTCGGGATGAATCCCAACAGCTGCATAAATATAAGAATACTTATTAGATAATTCCACAGATTTTTCAGAAGCCGAAATATTAGTTCCTGCATTTAAAACCGAGCAAACTCCGAGCTGTGGCAGTGAAGCCAAAATCTCGGCTCTGTCGTCATCAAAAGCTTTATCGTCATAATGAGCATGAGAGTCAAATATCATTACTTTACCCGCCTATCTTATTTTACTTCCCGGTGGTATTTCATCTATAAAAATTACTTTTACTCCGTCCGGACAATCCGCCGCTAAAATCATCCCATAGCTCTCTACACCGCAAAGTTTTGCCGGCTTTAAATTTGAAACCAAAATGATATTTTTTCCTATAAGCTCTTCAGGTGTATAATAATTAGATATTCCGGACGCAACAGTTCTATCGCTTTTTCCGTCATATAAGGTAAGTTTTAAAAGTTTTTTTGACTTTTTAATCGGTTCACACTCTTTGATTTTTGCACAAATAAGTTCTACTTTAGCAAAATCTTCTATATCTATAAGTTTTATTATATTGTTTTCTTCATCATTTTTTTGATTTTCTTTTTGGGAATTTAATATGTCTTCAAGTTCGGCAATTTCTTTTTCCACATCTATTCTGGGAAATAATGCACTCCCTTTTAAAACTTTCAAATTTTTCGGAAGAATGCCCCATTCTCTTGCAAATTTCCAATTACAAAACTCTTTTTTAGCTCCGATTTGTTTTTGAATTTCAACAGAAGTAGACGGCATAATTGGAGAAATTAATATTGAAACTATTCGCAAACATTCACAAAGATTATAAAGGACCGCGGCGAGCCTGTCTTTATTTTCAGGTATTTTACCCAGCTCCCAAGGCATAGTTTCATCTATATATTTATTGCATCGTGAAATCAAAAGCCAAACCTTAGATAAGGCTGAAGAAAATTTAAAATTATTCATGTTATTTTCATAGTCATTTACTATCGACCTTGCCAAACTTATAAGTTCAATATCAATATTGCCCTCTCTTTTTTCTTCGGGAATCACTCCTTCAAAATATTTTTCAATCATAGTTACAGTCCTTGACAAAAGGTTCCCTAAATCATTTGCCAAGTCAAAATTAATTCTTTTTATTAATGATTCATTTGTAAAAATTCCGTCTGTTCCAAAAGGTATATCTCTCATTAAAAAATATCTGATGGCATCCACACCATATCTGCTACACAAAATAACCGGGTCTACTACATTTCCTTTAGATTTCGACATTTTGTCTCCGTTGCCAAAAAGCAACCAACCATGACCATAGACCTGTTTAGGAAGAGGAAGACCTAATGCCATAAGTATTGCGGGCCATATTACAGTGTGAAATCTTACAATTTCTTTTCCTACAAAATGAACGTCCGCCGGCCAATATTTTTTGTAATTAGAATCATCTTCAGAACCAAATCCCATGGCTGTAATATAATTCGTTAAAGCATCAAGCCATACATAAACAACATGCTTTGTGTCGAAATCAACGGGAATTCCCCAACTGAAACTGGTCCTGCTTACACATAAATCATCTAATCCCTGTTCAATAAATTTTATCATTTCATTTTTTCTTGCTTCAGGTTGTATGAAGCCGGGGTTATCTTTATAAAGTTTTAAAAGCTTATCCGCATACTTTGAAAGTTTGAAAAAATATGCTTCTTCTTCTTCCCATTTAACATTTCTGCCACAATCCGGACATTTTTTCCCAACCGCTTGCGCATCTGTAAAAAACGACTCACATGGTGTACAGTACCAACCTTTATATTTTCCTTTATAAATTTCTCCTTTGTCGTATAAAATTTTAAAAATTTTTTGTACAGCTTTTTCATGAAATTTATCGGTAGTTCTTATAAATTTATCATTTGATATTTCTAAAAGTTCCCATAATTTCTTAAATTCTTCCACTATTTTATCAACGTACTCTTTCGGGGAAATGCCCTCTTTTGCAGCATTAAGCTCTATCTTTTGCCCATGCTCATCCGTACCCGTCAAAAACATGACATCGTAACCTTGCAGTCTCTTATATCTTGCCATAACATCAGCTGCAACCGTACTGTAACTGTGACCAAGGTGTGCTTTGCCCGATGGATAATAAATCGGTGTGGTTATATAATATTTTTGTCCATTACTCATTCTTTTCATATCCTTTCTTTGTTCTTTTTGTCAAACGACAAAAAGGAACTAAAAAACGTTCCAAAGAGGGATTTCGATTCCCTCTTTGGAATCTCCCTAAACGACCGGGCTACTGCCCGGACCCGGTTTGTTAATTTCCGTATCCTATAAAATCATGGCTCTTTTTCCAAGTTATTCTCAAGGAATTTAAATATCCACATATTTTCTTAAGAAATCGAAATTTAAAGTTTTATCATTTTTCTTACTTTCGGCTGTAAAAAATTAATATACAATCTTATAAAATTGTCTATGCATTTATCATACATTAAAAATGCGATATTAGCAATACCCCAAAGGATATTAGGTAAATAAAAATCAAAAATATAAAACGCTTCTTCAGGTACGCTAAACAGCTTTATTTCTACCCACCAGTTCACAACCACCGCAGTATTAAACACTATCCATTTTAAAAATATTTTTAAAAATTTATTATTGGGGAATTTATAATCTATTTTCAATCTAATAATAGGATAAAAGCCCAATAAAGAAACAAAAGCCAAGGCAGGAAATTTATCCGCACATAACATCAAAGACAAAACAGATGCTGCAAAATATACCATTGTACCCATTTTATAATCTGATTCGAAAATTTGTACGAGTATTATAATCCCCGCCATCCCAGGCAAAACATATCCCAAAGCGGGAATAATTGCAGCTAAAATATTCATAGCTATGCATACTGAGGTTATTATCCCTCCCAAAGCCAGCTTTTCAGTCTTTCTTATCTTATTTATTTAAACTCTCTCCTTTAATTTATTTTAAGCTGACAACCGTAACTCCGTCTCCTCCTTCATTAAAATCCCCCAGACGGAAATTCTTTATTTGACGATTTTTCCTTAAAATTTCATGCACTTCTTTTCTAAGAATTCCCGAACCTTTACCATGTATTATGGTAACTTGATTCAATCCGGAGATAAATGCCCCATCTAAAAACAATTCCAATTCTTGACAGGCCTCTAAAGCGGTTTTCCCTCTAATATCTATCTGCATATTTGATTTTTTATTTATATCTTTCTTAAATCCACCTGAAAAAGTTTTTTGGGAAGATTTTTTACCGCTATGTTTGCTGTTGTTTCTGCAGGGCCTAAGCTTAGATTTTGCAACTTTAGTTTTGATTCTTCCGATTAAAACCATAAAATTGCCCTGTTCATCCTCATGTGAACAAATTGTTCCTTCTTTTTCAAATCCCGAAATAAAGACACAGTCTCCCTCTTGAAATTTATCTTTCGGAATAATTTCTAATTTATGATTTTCGGAATTATCAATTGGGTCAACTAGATTTTCAAGACTCTTTATCTGTTTTTTTATTTTATGCCTGTCATTGGAAGAAAGAATTTGACTGTGGTTTTGTTTGGTATTTAGGTCTTTTATTAAATTTTGAGTTTCTATTTTTACCCTGTCAAGTATCATTTTGGCTTTAAATCTAGCCTCAGATAAAATTTTTTCGCAATTGTTTTCAAGTCTTTCTTTTTCTTTATTAATTTCTTCTCTGACTTTTTTCGCTTCTGAATACAGTTTATCTATATTTTCGTTTTTTATTTCCAAATCTTTTCTTGTTTTTTCCATCTTTATTAAAAAATCGTTTAATTTTATCTTTTCATCACCTAAAATATTCTTTGCTTGCTTTATTACATCCGGCTCCATACCAAGTCTTTCAGATATCAAAAACGCATTTGAATTACCGACGCTCCCCATGAGTATCCTATATGTCGGTTTTAAATTTTCTAAATCAAACTCACATCCGGCACATTCTACATTTTCGCAAGAAACGGCATATTCTTTCAGTTCCTTATAATGAGTAGTAACAATTGTTTTAGCCTTTTTTGCTCTAAGATAGTTAAGTATTGCGATAGAAATTGCCGCACCCTCTTCAGGGTCAGTTCCCGAACCGATTTCATCTAATAATACTAAAGTTTTATCTGAAGCTTTTTTCATTACATTAATTATATTACCCACATGTGAAGAAAAAGTGGAAACAGATTGCTCTATACTTTGTTCGTCTCCGATATCCGTAAGAATTTCATCAAAAACAGAAACACTGCTTCCATCATGAGCAGGAATCATCATTCCGCTCATCGCCATAGCACACATTAAGCCTACCGTCTTTATTGCTACGGTTTTTCCTCCCGTATTTGGTCCCGTAATTATAAGAGTATTGAATCCATCCCCTAAGCTTATGTCAATAGGTTGTACCTTTTCTCGTGGAATCAGCGGATGTTTTGCCTTTTTTAAATTTATTATTCCACTTTGATTTATTTCCGGAACCGATGCATCCATCTTAACCGCAAGAGATGCTTTAGCAAAAATTTCATCAAGATTTACTGCCTCATTATAGCTGATTAATATGTTGTCCGCAAAGTTTTCAGTTTCTCTGCTTAAATTAAATAATATTTTATCAATTTCTTTTCTTTCCAAAATTTCTAATTCATTTATACGATTGTCTTCTTCAACTATTCCCATAGGTTCAATAAAAACCGTTGCCCCACTTGCTGAAATTCCCTGAACAATACCTTTCACTTCCCCTCTGTGTTCACTTTTAACCTGTATTAAAAATCTTCCTGACCTATTTATGACAACTGAATCTGTAAGATATTTTCTATATTGAGGTGAATTTACCAACTTTTCTAAATCTTTTCGTATTTTTTGATTTAATCTTCTCATTTTACTTCTTATTTCAAAAAGTTCTTCTGACGCATTATCATTAATTTCACTTTCAGATAAAATTATTTCCCGTATCTTGTTTTCCAAGTATTTATTGGGAAAAATTTTGTTAAATTTATCATCAAGCGAAGTCTTACCGCATATGCAGGATTCTTTCCAAATTTTTAAAAGTCTGATTGCCCTTAAAGTCGACAGTAAACTTAAAAATTCTCGATTTTGTAAAGTCGCCCCACTGCAAACACGACGTATTATATTTTCTATTGAAACTATACCATCAAACGAAGGGAACTCAAATTGCAGTGATAATTTATAAGCATCAAGAGTCTCCGAAATAAGTATTTTAACCATTTCAAAGTTGTGAGATGGTACAGTTTTTTTTATTTTATCTTTTGCAGCCGTACTTATTGCTTCATTTGATAAAACATCTAAAACTTTATCGAATTCAATTCTCTTTAAGTTTTTATCCATTTATTTATCCTCGTGTTTTCTTATCTATAATCCCTATTTATTATTTAATTATAACCAAATAAATCAGAAAAAGAAAACTTAGAGTCTGTTCGCATGAAATTATTAAGTATGCACCGCATTAAGGCTGTAATTCCAGATGTGAGGTAAACTTTTTGCTCAATTGAGCAAAAAGTTTTGTGCTATTATGGTGGAAAATGTACACACAAGATGTGCCGCAAAGGCATGATACATCCATTTATGGAGTGCCATTTAAGTAGATTTGCAAATTTTAAAGATGCAAATTTAGTTTTATTAGGGCTTGTCTGAAAAATAAAAATAGCTAAAGTATCATAATTTATACGACTAAAATAAGAATAAAAAATATTGCACAGCTGAAAAATCATCATGAAAATTCAATCAATTTAAAATATTTTTTATATAATTATAAAAATACACCTATTTTTTTCAATTTACGTTTCCCTCACTTCATCTATAAATTGGCTAAAATATATAGTTTATTTTTCAGACAAGTCTTAATCAATTTGGGCAAAACATATCTTTTCTTTTTATATTTTTATGGTTACTCCCATAAAATAAATTTGACTTTATACAAATTTTAGTGTATTATGCTTATGCAGGTTACTGTAATAATATATTTGGAGGAAAAAGTATGTTTTTAGGAAATGTTTATGCCATGCCGCCAAAATCTGTAGAGACTCAAAGTTTTCAGACAAATGAGGTGAAAGTATCTTATTCAGATGAAGACAGACTCGAAAAACTCAAAATTAGTATAGAAAATTTAAAATCAACAATAACCATCAACGAAGAATCTATAGCCAAAGCTAAACAAGCCATAATTGAACATGAAAAATCTATTGATAAATTGAATAAAAAAAAGGACAAGTATTCGACCAAAAATTTCTCAAAAAAGAAAATTTCTAAAATAGAGAAAAATATAGAAATTCATAAAAAAATTATTGCTAACTTGAAACAAACCATAGATAAAGTCAATTCAGAAAATGAAAAATGTAAAATTTCTATAAAAAACCTTAATACTGTAATTGAATATTTTAAATAATAAATCTAAAAATTTTATTTCTTATTGCTTTTCAGTTTAATAAACAGAAATAAGCACGAGAGTGCTCTAAATGTAAAAATTGCCGAATTTAACTGAAAATATTTTTATCAGTTACTACATAAATTACGAAAACCAGAGGCATCTCTAAGGCGTTGTCTGAAAAATAAAATGAATAATTTATTTTTCAGACAACGCCTTAGTTTGATAAGTGCATTGCTTATAATGTTTTTTATCAAATTAGATGAGCATGTTTTGTTAACTTTTTAAAAAAATCATCATCTACATTTTCACTTACTGGGTCGCGTGGATTTGACTTCGTACCGGAAGTTTTACGTTTATCTGATACTGTAAAGTATTCTGAGGGTAATGATGAATTTACGGTGTTGTTAGGTACAAAGTTCATAGCATAGTTATTCTTTATACTGTTAATATCTTTATTTTTTATATAGGTGAAAAAATCGTCAGCTGATTCAACAGTTGTACCAACCATTAAAAAATTACATTCATGTGTAGCCATAAAAATCACTTCTTTCCTTTTAAAACAAATTTATATTATGCATAAATGTCATAATATATTTACATATTATATCGCATAATGCATAAAAAATCAATAGTATGTTGGAAAAATTTATATTAAATAATTATAATATTTCGTAACATATATATTCAAAATAATAATAATTATAAAAATTAGCTGTCACATTCTTAACTTATGTTTTTTACTTACTGTTGTTTTTCTATTACTTTTACCTTGAGTCCGGAAACTCTTTGCATGTGATTTAAAAAGTTTTAGCTAAATATACTAGAGTTCTTACCTATAGATTGATAAAGATAAATGTCATCAAAATTCATTAATATTTATGATATTAAATCTTTAAAATTAGCTTTTTTATACACCTTTATTAGTAAATTTTAAGCTAACATTTACATAATTTTGATTCCGTCTATTTTTAAGTGAGAATTCTCTAAAAAATATTGACATTTGGATGTGTTATTGTGTATAATGCATAGTATATCATGCATAATAAATTTATTTTCAATGTAAATGATTGAAATGTAGTAAGATAAAAAGGATGAAAATACTATATGGGAAACATACCTGATTTTGATAGAGATGTTAATGTTCAAGCAGTAGCTTCGCAATGTTTCACTAGAAAAAATTTTGAAGATTTTATTTTAAAACCATTAAAACTTTTTTATAAAAAAGATGACAAGGGAAATAATAAAACGTTTAAAAATAGTTATGACAAAATGTACTTGGAGATTAAAGAAAAAATTAAACAATTCCCTGCAAATGAAGTTGTTGACGAAAACGATGTTGAAAATATTCGAAAAATTTTAAATGCTTATAAGGATAAAAACTCTCCTAATAAATTGAAATATGTTCAAGAGATATCAAATATGCTTAATGCCACGAAGATAAATATTGGTAACGTGAAAAAATACCTCGAAATGACACCAAACGATTGGAATAAAGTTACGACTAGGGATATTTGCTGTTATATCCAGATGTTTTTAACTAATGATGAGATTCCTAAATTTAGGAATGCTATAATTAATGCTGTAACTGTATTAAAAGAAAACCGGGATGAATCTGAAGTAAAAAGCGAACATGGAGATCAGTTTATACAAAAGTACTATAAATAAAGTTGTTGAAGAGGTGAAAAAAGATTAGAAGTATGAAAAGCTTGCTAAAGTTTAAGAGTGTTATTAATCATTTTTCAGGCTTGGAGACAACTTTGGTACGACGAGTAAAACAAGCGGGAGCATTACGGACGTTACTATTATCACGTTCAATAGCGGCAGTATGTTGTTTACCAATAATGTGCTGACTGTCAGGCAAAACTATTGCTTTCCTTGCCTTTATTTTTTCATTTGTTCTTCTGTCGCCTTCTATAAAATTATATCCACATTCTTTGCATAAATATTTTTGCTTTCCTCTCGCTTTTCCGTTTTTTACATAGTTCTCACTTCCGCATTTTTGCATTTCTTCATTCTAATCACTCCTTTGTGATTAGTCTTGCCTCTTTTCTTATTTTTATCTATCTTTCTATTTGAACTCTCAAATATACTGCTTCCGGACTTCTTTTATTTTATCTGGAAGTGGAATATATATACAGATTAATATATATATTTATAATAAAAAGGTCGTCGGAGTTGAGGGAAATGGACTGGCATAATTTAAGTTATAATGATGTAATGAAAAAGTTCGGAGTTAATGAAAGTGGAATACCAAGTAGAAAAATTAAAGGACTTGGGTCTAAATATGGCAAAAATACTTTAACCCAAAAAGCTAAACCTACTTTAATTAAAAGATTTTTTGAACAGTTTTCTGATTTTATGGTTCTCATACTATTAGCAGCCTGCGGAGTTTCTTTTGTCACTGCAATTATAGATAAAGATGGAAATTATGCCGACCCAATAATTATACTCTTTATAGTTGTATTTAATTCAATTATCGGAGCTTTGCAGGAAAGCAAAGCGGAAAAAGCAATTGATTCATTAAAAAAGCTTTCTGCACCGTATACAAAAGTAATACGCGACGGAAAACAATTAAGTATTCCTTCTGAAGATGTTTTTCCGGGAGATATTTTTGTAATTGAGGCCGGGGATTCCGTCTGTGCCGATGCAAGAATAATAGAATCTCATGATTTAAAAGTAGAAGAATCATCCCTTACGGGGGAATCTCATGCTGTAAGAAAAGAGGCAGAAACTATATTAGCTAAAGATACACCTGTTGCAGAAAGAAAAAATATGGTTTTTGCTTCAAGTTCAATAGTATCAGGTCATGCAAAAGTAGTAGCAGTGGAAACAGGAATGAACACTCAGGTTGGGAAAATCGCTCACCTAATAAATGAGGGAGAAAGACCACAGACTCCCCTTCAAGAGAAACTTGCAGAAACAGGTAAAATCTTAGGAATCGGAATAATTATTATAAGCTTTGTGATATTTATTTTAGGTATGCTTCAAGGAACGGAACCTTTAGAAATGTTTATGATAGCGATAAGTCTGGCTGTGGCGGCAATACCCGAAGGATTACCCGCTGTTGTAACGATAGTTTTAGCAATAGGCGTAAGAAAAATGGCTTCAAAAAATGCAATAGTACGAAGACTTCCTGCTGTGGAAACTTTGGGAAGCGCAAATGTGATTTGTTCAGATAAAACGGGGACATTAACTCAAAACAAAATGACCGTTACCGAAATTAGAAGTATAAACGGAAAAGAAAAAACAAATTCCGAAATGTCACAAGAGATTTTGGAGTACTGTGCTCTTTGCAACAATTCTGAATTAAATCAGCAAAATAAGGATTTGGCAAAAGGAGAGCCCACAGAAAATGCTCTTTTACTTGCAGCACAAAAAAATGGGAAAAATAAAAAAGAACTAGAAAAGAAATACATTCGTGTAAAGGAAATTTCGTTTGATTCGAAAAGAAAACTTATGACTACAATACATAAATTACCTGACGGTGGATACAAAATAATTACCAAAGGAGCTCCGGATTTACTTTTAAAACTGTGTACGCATTATAAGGTTGATGAAAAGATTTTTGCTTTAGATAAAAACGTAATAAAAAAGATAGAAAATCTAAACGAATCTATGACGTCCAAAGCACTCAGAAGTTTAGGAGTTGCATATAAAAATAGCGAAAGAATGCCTGACGGAACTACTTTCGAATCTAATTTAATTTTTTGTGGCTTAGTTGGAATAACCGACCCACCAAGACCTGAAGCAAAAACTGCGGTACAGGAATGTTTAAATGCCGGAATCAAACCGGTAATGATAACTGGAGACCACCCCGGAACTGCTAATGCAATTGCTTTGGAACTTGGGATATTATCCAAAGATGGTAAATCAATGAGCGGAAAAGAACTGGATAAAATGAGTCAGGAGGGACTTGAAAAGGTAATATCGGATTATTCGGTATTTTCAAGAGTGTCCCCTGAGCATAAGGTAAGAATTGTAAAAGCTTTTCAGGCAAATGGGAATATCGTCGCAATGACAGGAGATGGAGTAAACGATGCTCCTGCACTAAAAATATCTGATATAGGCTGTGCGATGGGAAAGTCCGGAACAGATGTTGCAAAATCAGCATCCGATATAATTTTAACGGACGACAATTTTTCCACTATAGTTGAAGCAGTGAAACAAGGACGAGGGATTTTTGAAAATATTAAAAAAGCTATTCATTTTTTGCTGTCGACAAATGTAGGAGAAATAATAGCAGTATTAGCTGCATTTATTTTACATATGCCTTCACCGCTTCTTGCAATACAACTTTTATGGATAAACTTAGTAACGGATTCATTTCCGGCTCTTGCATTGGGAATTGATCCAATGGATAAAAAAATTATGCAAAAACATCCTAATAATACACAAAAAAATTTGTTTGCAGGAGGTCTATGGTATAACATTTTAGTCGAAGGAAGTTTTATAGGTGCTATAGCCCTTTTAGCCTTTACCATAGGCCGTGTATTTTTTGATGAAAGTTCTATACCTATTATTGGAAGAACAATGGCTTTTGCTGTACTTGGATTATCACAAATTATTCATTCATTTAACGTAAGAAGCGAGAAACCTTTAAAAGAAACGGGATTTTTTGGAAATAAGTATTTGATAGGAGCTTTTTTACTTTGCTCATTTTTGCAGATATCCGTTGTAACGGTTCCAAGCTTATGTGTATTGTTTAGGACATCAACTCTTAATTTAATGCAATGGATTATAGTTTTGTTGCTTGCGTTGTCTCCTTTAGCGATATCTGAATTAGAAAAATATCTTATTGGTATAGGAAATACCTCGCAAAAATTATGTAGCAACAATACCTCTTTAGATTTTTAAATAAATTATATAATAAATTCATATAAATATTTAATTTTCGATAATTTTTTATTGTTATATAACATAAAAATATACCTATAAATCTTATTTAAATTTTATAAATATCTTCTGTGAGGTGTTTCCTTAATAAAAAGACTCCCTCAAAATGGATTAGTTCAAAAAAGGTACCCTTACAAGACTTAATTTTATATAATAATAATAATAAATCGCGATTACATAACATATAATTATTAAAAACATAAATAATGAAAATTTTTTCAAAAAAGTATTGACTAATATATTTTTTAATGTTATTATTTATAACGTAATGAAGTTAGTGTTGATGACATTGAGGGTACACTCGTTCTCGTTCCGAACACGAAAGTTAAGCTCAATAGTGCCGAAAATACTTGACCGGCAGCGGTTTGGGAAAATAGGAAGATGCTAACATTTAAAATAAGTAACAGCTGTAAAGTTGTTGCTTATTTTTTTGTTAAGCTCTAAAGAGAGAGAAATTTACATTATATACTAATCGCAGTTAAAAAAGATAAAAATTGCGTTCCAATAATACGGTACTGTATAGTTCAATATGGTATGTGACCTGTGTATTTTATAATATATATATCTTTTAAACTGTAGTGACCATAAAACTGATATAAGATTATTTTAAATCGGAACAGCTATAGCTTTTGCATATTTTCGCAGGGGTCATTCCTTTATTATTTACAAATTTGACTTTCATCTCTTTTAGCTACGACTACTATATATACTTTTAGTAGCGTCTCAACTGATTTTGCAATGTTTTTTTGAAAGTTTTTGTGATAAACTAAACTTAAACAAAATATTTTGGGAGGGAATACATTAAAAATGCTTGACAGACAAACTAATCAAATATGTGAAGGTGTCAATATTTCATATATTAAAAGTCAAAAATTCAAAGTAGCCAGAGTGTCTTTTACGGTTTTTGTTCCTTTAAATAAAGAAACCGCTTCGCTGAATGCTGTTTTATTGGCTGTACTGGAAAGAAGTTGCAAAAAATATCCCGATTTTTCCTCATTTAACAAAAAACTCGAAGAACTTTACGGTGCTAATATTTATTCCAGTGTGGATAAGGTAGGAGATTCTCAGGCTTTAACTATATCGGCTGTGTGCATAAATGATGATTCCGCTTTTGACAAAAGCAAAGTAACTCTTAATGTTGCCGAATTATTAAGTGAGATGATTTTTAATCCTTGCCTTGATGGAGAAAAATTCAGAGAAGAAGATGTTATTCAGGCAAAAAGGCAAATTAAGGAAATGATACAATCTGAGCAAAATGATAAAAAATCTTATGCAAAGCTTCGTTGTACGGAGCTGATGTGTCAGGACGAAAAATTTGGAATAAATAAATACGGTAAAAAAGAAGATATAGACAAAATAACTTCCGAAAATTTATTCCAAGCTTGGAAAAACCTTTTGGAAACCGGTAAAACAGAAATTTTAATTTTAGGAAATCATGATTATAATGCCGCTTACAAGCTGTTTTTAGAAAAATTTTCCAAAATTCAAAGAAAAAATATCCAAAAATGTGAAACATTTATTAAAGACCGGGTCGAAAATGTAAGGGAATTTGAAGATTTTTTGGATGTTTCTCAGTGTAAACTGGTTATCGGATTTAGGGTACCGATTAAAACTGAGGAATATATATTTTCTACAGGGTTGATGTCTGCTTTATTGGGCGGGACTCCGACATCTAAACTTTTCTTAAATGTAAGGGAAACACTTAGTCTTTGCTATTATTGTTCTTCAAATTTTAATAAAGACAAAGGCATAATGTTTATTGAAAGCGGAATTGAACAGAAAAATTTTATCAGGGCAAAGCAAGAAATATTAAAGCAACTGGAAGAAATAAAAAAAGGAAATTTCAGCGAAGAAGAACTTGATGAAACTAAAATATATTTAAGTCAAAGCTTTAAAAAGATAGAAGATAGCTTAAGTGCCATAGGCGGATGGTATATTTGTCAGTCTTTATCGAAAAAAGTTTTTACTCCCAAGGAATATGCAAATCGTATAAACAGCGTAACAAAATCACAAATTATCGAAGCTGCAAAAAACATACAACTTGATACAATTTATTTATTGATGGGAAAAGGGGGAAAAATCAGTGAAACTTAAAGAAATTTCAAGTAACCATCTAAATGAAAAATACTTTTATATGAAACATCCATCCGGACTGAATATATATTTGTATCCCAAAAAAGACTACAATTCTTCATATGCAGTATTAGGAGTCAATTATGGTTCCATAGATGCGACTTTTAAAACAAGTAATAACAAAATAATAACCGTACCTGACGGAATTGCCCATTATTTAGAGCACAAACTTTTTGAAGGAGAAAAAGGTAGTGCTTTTGACCTTTATGCAAAAACTGGAGCATCGGCAAATGCATATACTTCCTTTGACAAAACCGCATACCTGTTTTCGTGTTCGGATAAATTTCAAGAATCTTTGGAAATACTTCTCGATTTTGTACAATCTCCTTATTTTACGGATGAAAATGTCGAAAAAGAAAGAGGAATTATTGCACAGGAAATAAAAATGTATGAAGACAGTCCCGACTGGAGAGTATATTTTAATCTTCTTACGGCTATGTATAAAAATCATCCCATTAATTTGGATATAGCGGGGACGGTTGAATCTATTTCACGAATCACTCCGGAATATTTATATGAATGCTATAAGGCATTTTACAATTTAAATAATATGTCACTCTGCATTTCAGGTAATATAGATACAGACGATACTATGGCAATAATAGACAAGCATCTGAAATATTCGGAACCATTTTCAACTGAAAGAATAATCCCCCAAGAACCTCGGGAAGTTGTAAAAAAAGAGGTCTCTCAAAGTTTTGATATTGGGACTTCCGTATTCCAGTTGGGATTTAAAGGAAATCTCGAAACTGCAAGAGCAAGTGAAAAAGATTTGGCGTGCACAAATATAATATTAACAGCTTTAGCCTCTAAGGCGTCACCAATGTATGCGAGACTTTTAAATTTGGGGCTTATAAACACGTCATCATTTGATTGTGAGTATATGGAGGCTCCGGGTATGGCTGCCGCAATTTTTGCCGGTGAGTCAAGCGACCCTTATAAAGCTGCTCAAGTCATAAAAGAGGAAATAGAAAAAATTCATGCAAGCGGAATAGATGAAGAAACATTAAATTGGACTAAAAAATCTTTATATGGAGAAAACATAGGAGGATTTAACAGTGTAAACGGAATTGCCAACAGTTTACTTGATTTTTCTTTTGCCGAAAGAGAAATCTTTAAATATATGGATTGTATATTTAAGGTAAGTTTAGATGAGGTTAATGCAAAACTGAAGGAAATTCTTGACGTTGAAGCTTCTTCTCTGTCGGTAGTGAAACCAAATGAAAAGTAATTTATATCATGTGTCGTTTCCTTATCTCGGAATAAATGTAAATATAAATCCGATTGCTTTTGCAATCGGACCGATGCGGGTGCGTTGGTATGGAATAATTTTAGCGACGGGATTTTTAACGGCTTTTATATATGTATATCTTAGAGCCGATAGATTTAAAGTAAATAGAGAAGATTTGACCAACGTTATAATTTTTGGAACAATGTGCGGAATTTTGGGAGCCAGATTATATTATGTGGTGTTTTATCCGGATAATTTTTACAAATTAAACCCTCAAAAGATTTTTAACATCTATGAAGGTGGTATGGCTATCTACGGAGGAATAATAGCCGGACTTTTAGGCGGGATAATAGTTTCCAAATTGAAACGAGTTAAAATTTTATCCGCACTGGATTTGTGTTCATTGGGACTATTCCTTGGACAAGCTATAGGAAGATGGGGAAATTTTTTTAATCAAGAAGCATTTGGAAACGAAACAAAGCTTCCTTGGGGCATGTCAAGCGAGGCTACAAAAAACATTACAGTACATCCTTGTTTTTTATATGAATCCCTGTGGTGCATTTTAGGCTTTGCGATTTTGCACATTTTAAGTAATAGTAAACGCCTGCAAGAAGGCACATATTTTATCTCTTACATTTTATGGTATGGAATTGGCAGAGCCTTTATTGAAAGTTTTAGAACGGATAGTTTAATGATTATTAATGCGAAAGTATCTCAACTTTTTTCGTTAATTTTGGTATTTGTCTCGATTTGTATTATTATTTTCAAACATATAAAAGTAAAGAACTTAAGAATGGCAATTAATAAATTTAAAAATATCATCAAACATAAAAAAGGATAGTTATGAAAATAAAAAAGTACAAGCTAATCAATAGCAATGCGATTAAGGATTATAAAATTAAAATATGAAAAACGATTTGGACTATAAAAAACTAACTTGAAAACTAAACTAATATTTCACTGAAAAAAGTGGACAAGTCTGTCTTCCCGGGCTGTTATCAGGGCCTTTTAGGGTGAATTTTAAAATGAGGGAATTCCACGTTTGCTTTCTCATTGGACGTTTTTGGTTACTTTTCTGTCACCTGATAAAAATGAACAGAGGAAATTAAAAAAATGTTTTAATTTCTACAGCCTCCCATTTTTGAAGTTGTTTCACTATAATTTTAAACAACAAGATGTCCAAATAAAGAAAAAGGGAGGACATAAATTCCTCTCTTTTCTCAAATTCATCAGTGTCTGTTATCATATCGATAGTCAATAGCATTGATGGTATTTTTTTATTTATTCTTTTTAAGTTACCAATTATATCGCTGAAATTGGAGAACAATACGCTTTTCATATCATCTACAATTACTATCTTGTTTAGTTCCTTATGGTCAGCGTTATAAAGGTCAATCACTTTATTAACATTTTCTGCCGTAAATTTAGTTTTAGCATTTGCAACAGCAGGTATTATAGGATTATTTCCTCTTTTACTTTTTTCTGCCTGTGCTTTACCAGTCTGCCCATATATTTTATTGGCTTCTTCGGCCTTGGTAACAAGGTATTTATTTAATCCCGGGATAATTGTTGTTTTAATACTTTTAGCATTTTCATTAAAATTGTTTTTTAATATATTAATCTCACTGCTTTCCCACGCGTTGTTTGCTTGAGATTTATCATAATTTTTTATTGCTTCTATTTTTTTCTGATAACCAGATATATCCTCAGTCAATTTATACAGTGGTGAATATGCATTTCCAATATCTTGCTTATATTTAGTTTTTAGATCATTTGTGCTTATTAATCCGAGGTCAGAATAAAAATCGGGTTTTAGGTTTTCAAATTTGCTAATATTCTCTAAAGAAGTTGCATCTGCGATTAAAGCCTCTCCTATTTTTTTCAAAATGTTAATTTCTGTGTGTATTTCACGTAAGCCTTGTACAATTTTATTAAGGTTTGCTGTCGTATTGGGGTCTAGCCCTTCGCAAATAATCTTCATATATTCTGACGACTGTGCTCCCACGGCTTTTTTCAAATTAAATTTAGTGTGGACTTTTCCAACGCCTGATTTTTCTTTTTCCGAACGATTAATAGCTTTTAAAAAAAGTAAAGTTCCCATTTTGAATTTTTCACTGTCTTTACAAGTTTTTATTAAATGATTATATTGTTGAAAAGCCTTTGAAATATCCTTTTGCATAATGTATCACTCCTTTTATTTTTTGTGTCATCTGTTATTATATACAAAAATAATAAATTTGTCAATGCTTTATTATTTAAATTATTCAAAATCATTTTTCTTTGCCATTTTATTTCATATTTGGAGATGTAGTAAAGGAATATGATAAAATAAGCGTTATTAAACTGGTGTTTTAAAATACTTTGCCTTGTTCTCTTACTGATTTTTGCTAATTGGTTAAGGAAACACCTCATAATACGTGAGAACGATCTCTAACTCTTTCTTCTTGCATTTAGGAGATTATTTGACGTGTATTATGTGGTATTTCCATAAATATTTAAAAAGTAAGTAGTATGGTGTGAATTTTTTTAAATGAATACCTATAAACCCAGTAATAATGTAGATTTATATTGTATCCCAATCTCAAGCCTTTTCCATTTCGAGAGGAAAATCTAGATACATGGTTAATTATCCCCTTAAGCTTTGGCAAACCTTCCCGAACCTATTCTCTTTTCTCTGATCTTCAAACTGCTTTATTGTCTGTTCTTAAGTAAGAACTCTCGAATTTTAAAATATACAGATTGCGTAAAGTATTGAATACATGATACAGTATTATTTGTCTTATTATTTACGAACATAATTTTTATCTTTTTTGACTGCCGATTACTATATATATAACAAAGTTAAATTTTACTCTTGACAAATTAACTTTTTTTTGAGATACTATAAAACAAAGTGAATATTCGGTAAAAGTTATTTTTTTATTTTACCCTGATAGTTTTAGTTTTATTCCAAATGTGGAATACTATAGCGGAGTGGAGCAGTTCGGTAGCTCGTCGGGCTCATAACCCGAAGGTCGTTGGTTCAAATCCAGCCTCCGCAACCAAAGAGAAGCCTCGTGAACATCAAGTTTGCGAGGATTTTTGTTGTCAAATAAAGTTATTACAAAATTCAAAATGGTCTTTATTTGGTCTTTATAGAGTTTTTTATCTATATTTAGAGCCCTAAAATTTATTTATCATAATATTCTTGTGCATGGAATAGGTACATTTTATAATGACTTTCTGCGGAATTAATTTGTAGGGCAAATTATTTTTCGATTTTTATGTTTTTGCACTGATATTTTCAAAAATTGCGGCTTTCGCAGGTTTTGTGATTTTACCATTTATACGTTTATTACCTGACACATATTTAATTTCACAGGAAGTCCAATATTTCAGTTTTTATTTGCTTCTTTTATAACAAATATACTCTTTAGATACTGTAGTAATCAATTTAAGTTGCGGTAGTCTTAGATTTGTCTTTTTATGCGAAGACGATCTAGAGATTTGAGGCGAGTGCTAAAAAGTTTGCAATCAAATTCGAGAACATTAATAATCAGCCAAAGCCTAACTTTATGTATATCATGGTGTTTGCGTAAACTTCCTTAGTGTATGGCTTAGCTTTATTTGTGATTGAAATATGTTTTTATATAAGACAAATAAATCATGTAAATGTTTTTATATTTTTATTTGCGAATAGCCTTAAAATATGTTATAATCGTACAAATGGAATTTATTTCCTGAATTTGGGTTTTATGGGTAAAGTTTGTTTATTGATTTGCTTTTAACTTAAATAGTTTAGGCTAGATTTTTTGTAAAGGAGGCTGAAAATAATGGTCGACCGGAAAAAAGATCAAGAGAAAGATGAGCTGCACAAAGCCATTTGGAGTATAGCAGAGGAACTAAGGGGTGCTGTAGACGGATGGGATTTTAAAAGCTATGTGCTTGGAACAATGTTTTATCGCTACATATCAGAAAATTTAACTAATTACATAAATGAGGGAGAAATCGAGGCGGGAAATACTAATTTTGATTTTAGTAAAATGTCTGATGAGACGGCAAAACACATTAGAGAAAGCATAATAGAAGAAAAGGGATTCTTCATTTTACCGAGTGAATTGTTTTGCAATGTCTGTAGGACGGCGGACACAGATGAAAATTTGAATGAAACGCTTGAAAAAATATTTAATAATATCGAGAAGTCCGCAATGGGAAGTGATTCGGAAAACGATTTTAAAGGTCTGTTCGATGATTTTGACGTAAACAGTAATAAGCTGGGTTCCAATGTTACAAGAAGAAACGAAAAACTAGTAAAATTATTAAAAGGTGTCCAGAAGATGAACCTGGGGAACATAAAAAATCATGCTTCTGATACATTTGGAGACGCCTACGAATACTTAATGACTATGTATGCATCTAACGCAGGAAAATCAGGGGGCGAGTTTTTCACTCCTGCTGATGTATCGGAACTGCTCACAAGGCTTGGAACGGTAGGCAAAACCGAAGTAAACAAGGTATATGACCCGTGTTGTGGGAGTGGCTCACTGTTGTTGAAAACTGAAAAAATTCTTGGAAAAAAAGCTATTCATAATGGATTTTTTGGTCAAGAAATTAACGTTACTACATATAACCTGTGTCGTATAAATATGTTTTTGCATGACATAGGGTTTGATAAATTTAACATAACTTGTGAAAATACTTTAATAAATCCGCAACACTGGGATGATGAACCATTTGAATTGATAGTTTCAAATCCTCCGTATTCTATAAAATGGGAAGGAGATTCCAATCCCTTGCTCATTAATGACCCTCGTTTTTCGCCTGCAGGAGTACTTGCGCCAAAAAGTAAAGCCGATATGGCATTTATTTTGCATTGTCTTTCATGGCTTGCTGCCAACGGCACCGCTGCTATTGTATGTTTCCCGGGAATCATGTACAGAGGCTCAGCAGAGCAAAAAATTCGTAAATATTTGGTGGATAATAATTTTGTGGACTGTATTATCGGGCTACCTAGCAACCTGTTTTTCGGAACAAGCATCGCAACGTGTATTATGGTTCTTAAAAAGAATAAAACCGATGACAATACCCTGTTTATAGATGCGACAAATGAATGCGTGAAAGTCACAAATAATAATAGATTACTTGATGAAAATATTGATCATATTATCTCAGCTTTTGCGAAAAGAGAAGAAATTTCTCATTTTTCCAAGCTTGCAACCCATAAGGAAATTGAGGATAATAATTATAATCTTTCTGTATCGACATATGTTGAGGCCAAAGATACACGAGAACAGATTGACATTATAAAGCTCAACAGCGATATAAAAGAGATTGTTTCGCGTGAAAGAAGTTTGCGTGACGAGATTGACAAAATACTGAAAGAATTGGAGATTTGATGGTTTGAAAGTCGAGGAAAAAGAAACAAGCGAGCAGATTGATATTATAAAGCTAAATAGCGATATAGAAGAAATTGTCATATATGGAGATACCTTGCGTGATGAGATAGACAAGATAATAGAAGATTTAGAGAGGTAGCTGTTTAATGAATAAAAGCGGATTATTAGACTTAAATAACATAGTTACAAGTTTGATTATCTTGCAAGATGAAATTTTTAAAGAAATTGAGGTGACAAAAATGAGTAGACTTGATGAATTGATAAATAAATTGTGCCCGCATGGGGTGGAATATAAAAAGCTCGATGAACTGCTTGAAATTAGGAATGGATATACTCCATCTAAATCTAAAAAAGAATTTTGGATAAATGGAACTATTCCATGGTTTAGAATGGATGATATTAGAAAAGGCGGAACAATATTATCTAAATCATTACAATATGTCAGCCTAAGTGCTGTCAAAAAGAATGTGTTCCCGGCAAACTCCCTGATTATTGCTACTACCGCTACGATAGGAGTGCATGCATTAATAACAGTGCCTTATTTAGCTAATCAGCAATTTACTTGTTTGATATTGAAAAAAAAATATATAGAAAAATTTGACCCAATGTTTTTGTACTATTACTGTTTTAAATTAGATGAATTTTGCCTTAAAAATAAACATAAATCAAATTTTGCATCTGTTGACATGGAAAAGTTTAAAACGTTCAAATTCCCAATCCCCCCGCTGGAGGTACAGAAAGAAATAGTTGCAATTTTGGACCGCTTTGACGGTTTATGCAATGATATCTGCAAAGGGATCCCTGCGGAAATCAAGGCACGAAGTCAGCAATATGAGTATTATAGGGATAAATTACTTGATTTTAAAAATTCCCATGACGTGGAATATCAGTCTCTTACTGATATATGCGGGACTATTACCACTGGCAAATTAAACGCTAATAGAAAAATTGAAAATGGAGCATATATGTTTTTTACGTGCGATGCTGAACCATATAGAATTAATGAGTATGCTTTTGACACGGAAGCAATTCTTGTTTCTGGAAACGGAAATGGGCATATAAATTACTATAAAGGCAAATTTAATGCCTATCAGAGAACCTATGTTTTATGTAATTTTAACTCTATTGAATCAAAGTATTTATTTCATTACTTAAAATATCATTTAAATCAATATATTTCTACTTTTTCTAAAAAAGGTACCGTTCCATATATAACTTTGCCTATGTTACAAAATTTTATTGTCCCCATCCCGGCAATCGAGGAGCAAATAAGAATTGTAAATATTTTAGATAAATTTACAAAGCTCAATGCAGAACTCAATGCAGAACTCAATGCAGAACTTAAGTGCCGACGCAAACAGTACGAATATTATCGAGACAAGCTATTAACTTTCAAAAAACTTTCATAGCAGGACGAAGAGTGAAAAAAATTAAAGGAGGTAGCTTTAAAATGTCACAATTTAAAGTACTAGCCGAGACGTCCGAAAATACGGTTATCACCTCGTTTCAGCCGGTAAAATGGCGTCCGGAAGACTATCAGAGCGAGGCAGAACTTGAAAAAGAGTTTATAAGTTTGCTCTGCTCGCAAGGATATGAATATTTACCTATACATAATGAAGAAGATTTAATTATAAATTTAAGGAGACAACTTGAAAAACTGAATAATTATAATTTTACGGACAAAGAATGGGAACGGTTTTTCAGGATATCAATAGCAAATCCTAACGAGCATATTGTTGAGAAAACTCGCAAAATTCAAGAGGATTATATTCAGGTTCTGAAATGCGACGACAATTCTTCTAAAAACATCAAATTAATTGACAAGGAAAATATTCATAATAATAATTTACAAGTAATAAATCAGTATACGGTAAATAAAGATAGCGGTGCAAGATACGATAATCGCTACGATGTGACAATTCTTGTGAACGGTCTGCCCCTTGTGCATATTGAATTGAAACGCAGAGGAGTAGCCATTAGAGAAGCATTCAATCAAATTAATCGTTATGAACGTGACAGTTTCCGTGCAGGAGCAGGATTATATGAGTATGTGCAAATCTTTGTTATTTCTAACGGTACAAACACAAAATATTATTCAAATAGTACACGATATAACGCTATTAAAGATGTTTCCTCAGGGAAAGTGAAAAGGTGTAAAACGAGCAATAGTTTTGAATTTACGTCTTTTTGGGCAGATACAAATAATCGTATTATCCCTGATTTAATTGATTTCACAAAGACATTTTTTGCCAGGCATTCTCTTTTGAATATATTAACAAAATACTGTATATTTACTTCCGAAGATATGCTTATGGTTATGAGGCCGTACCAGATCACAGCAACCGAACGTATACTAAATCGAATAGAAATAGCCAATAACTATAAAAAATATGGTACCATTGACGGGGGAGGATATATTTGGCATACAACAGGTTCGGGTAAAACACTCACTTCATTCAAAACCGCACGGCGAGCATCACTTTTGCCGTTTATTGATAAAGTCTTATTTGTGGTTGATCGTAAAGACTTAGATTATCAGACAATGAAAGAATATGACCGTTTTGAAGAAGGCGCCGCCAACTCAAATACCTCTGTCCGAGTCCTTACAAGACAGTTGGGCGACCCAAATACAAATATAATTATTACAACAATACAGAAGCTCGCAAGATTTATAAAGAAAAATCCCAATCACAAAATATATTCCGAGCACGTCGTTATAATTTTTGATGAATGTCATCGCAGTCAGTTTGGCGATATGCATACGGCGATTACAAAAAGTTTTAAAAAATATCATTTATTCGGGTTCACAGGAACACCGATTTTTGCTTTAAATGCCGTAAAAGATAAACAAGGAAAACTTCAAACTACAAAAGCAGCTTTTGGAGACCAACTGCACGCATATACCATTGTAGATGCCATTAACGATAAAAACGTTTTGCCGTTTCATGTGGACTACATAAAAACGATGAAAATGGCTGAAGAAATAGAAGATGAAAGAGTCCGAGGCATAGACAGAGAAAAAGCATATATGTCGCCCAAAAGAATCACTTTGGTTACAGAGTATATATTAAAACATTTCAATCAAAAAACCTATCGCGGCGACAAAACTTACGTTTATAATACGCTTACCAATATTGAAAAGGTGGCGTCAAGTACAAGAGGAACTATCGAAGAAATAAAGGCAAAGAGGCGTGTCAGTGGATTTAATTCTATTTTTGCGGTAGCCTCAGTCGATATGGCAAAATTATATTATGAAGAGTTTAAAAAGCAGATGAATAAAACCCCTAATAAAAAACTTCGTATTGCTACAATATTCAGTTACTGCCAAAACGAAGAGGAACCCGGCGGTACAATAGAAGAGGAAAATCCTGATGACACTTCAGCACTTGATAAAAATTCCCGTGATTTTTTAGAATCGGCCATTAAAGATTATAATGAGATGTTCGGCACAAGTTACGATACTTCAAGCGAGAAATTTCCGAATTACTATAAAGACGTTTCATTGCGTATGAAAAACAAAGAACTTGATTTATTGATAGTTGTAAATATGTTTTTAACAGGTTTTGATGCGACTACATTAAATACCCTCTGGGTAGATAAAAACTTAAAAATGCACGGATTAATTCAAGCATTTTCAAGGACAAATAGAATTTTAAATTCAGTCAAAGCATTTGGGAATATTGTTTGTTTTAGGGAACTTAAAGAAGAAGTTGACCGTGCAATATCTTTATTTGGAGATAAAGATGCCGGAGGAATCATTTTGCTCAATCCATTTGAGGATTACTACTATGGTTATACCTCCAAAGATGGCAAAAAGATTGTTGGATACGAATATATAACCCGAAAATTGTTAAAAGATTTTCCGTTATCCGATGAAAAAATTGAAGGTGAAAATCGTCAAAAAGATTTTATTATACTATTTGGTCAATTTCTTCGTATGAGAAATCTTTTAAAATCATTCGATAAGTTTAAGGGGAAAGAAATTATAGAAGAACGTGGGTTTCAAGATTACCTGGGCAGATATCAAGATTTGCGGGATGAGTGGACAATAGCACCGGTAAACGGACAAATCAAGAATATAGAAGATGATATTGTTTTTGAAGTAGAGTTAATAAATCAAGTGGAAATAAATATCGATTATATTTTGATGCTCATTAAAAAATATCAAGATACGCACTGTAAAGACAAAGAAATTTTAATAACAATCGATAAAGCAATCGGTGCCAGTCCTGAACTACGTAGCAAAAAAGAGCTCATACAAAATTTTATAGCCGGGGCCCTGGATTCAGGCGACGCCCTGGACCAGTGGCGTAAATACGTAATAAAAAGACGTGACGAGGATTTAGAAAATATTATTGTGGAAGAAAAATTAAATCCGGACGAAACACATAAATTTTTTGAAAATGCATTTCGTGATGGCGAAGTAAAAACTCGTGGGACAAGCATTGATGAAATAATGCCACCGATATCTCGTTTTGATGGGGACAACAGGGCAAAAAAGAAGCTGAGTATAATAAAAAAAGTAAAAAATTTTTTTGATAAGTATTTTGGTATTTGCTCGTGGCAATCAAAGATATGAGAAGAAACAAGTGTTTAAAAATGTAA
>CAQJOC010000006.1:0-252 GCA_948815685.1 uncultured Eubacteriales bacterium
ATTTTAATTTTGCAGGAGATCTAATGGATAATGCCTCCTTACGTTCCAAAAAGAGGCTGTGTTATTTTGCTCAAACTATTCATTGCGAGCTTATCTTTTTGATTCCTTATTTTTCTGAACTTAATCTTATCAAAAAATTTTGCTTTCACCTCAAGCAATGTTTGAGTAACATCCTACAATTTTCGCCTTATCTTGATGATGCTTTATTTACCACTTTTAATTTGCTCTTGTATCTTAAATTTCCCCTCTCAT
>CAQJOC010000006.1:288-16231 GCA_948815685.1 uncultured Eubacteriales bacterium
TTTCAGTTTAGCACTTTAGATTTTTTGTTTATAGCTTAAACTTTAAGGAACAACGCGAATATTGCGTGGTTTTCTATATATAGTAACCGCAGTTAAAAAAGATAAAAATTTTTTGAATTTACATTTTTTAAGTTATTGGGCTATAAGAACGTGTATTAAAAAATCTTTTATATCTCTCAATTCACTTTTTCAAATTTAAATTTCTGTGCATTAGTTCCATTGGAATACCAGCACTGAATATTTGACCCATTATGTGCTTTAGCCTCGGAAACATCTAAATTAAGCTTATTGCATTTTGAAACTATCGTAAAATATCCTTTTCCATCGGGAACAATATACCACTTTTGTGCATCAGTATTGTTAACTTTATATTGACAAACATTAGCCCCAATATTTGTATCGGCACCACTGACATCAATGGCTTTACCTGAACATTTAGCAGTTATCATGTAGCACCTATCTCCAATATATTTAACATCAAATTTTTGTGCCTGCGTATAATTTTTATCCCAAAGTTGTAAATTTGCGAAATTTTTATTAGAGCCTGATTCTATATCTAAAACTTTATTGCTGTCTAAGGCACTGGATATTATATACGTTCCGTTTTTAATGAAATATTTTTCCAATATTTTATCAAAACATGGCGTCTTTTCTGCATATTTCCACCACAAATCGGCATATGAAATAAATAAATCTTTCCAAGGTTTTCCCCCACCGCAATAATGAACTATAACTTGGTCTTTTTTCAAATTAAGCCATATAGAGCGGTTATATATATCTGATAAGGGTAAAATCTTACCGTAACATACCATATTTAGTACGCATTGGTCATGAGTTAAGAAGTTATGACTTGCGGCACACTTTAAAAGTTCAGGAACTAAATTATTTTCTCGCATACTTTTTAAATTGAATAACAAAACTCCTGCATTTACATAAAAGTTAGAATAACAGCCTTGACCATGCGTTTGCATATAAATATCTTGGTTGTATCCACTCACTCTGTAGCTAAGACAACCTTGTCCACAGACCTGTAAATCCAAAACTCCGGCCAAATAGAAATTATCAATATTAAAATTAAAAAGTTCAGTCAAATCTTTTTGTACTATTATATCCGTGTCTAGATATAAAACCTTGTCTATATCCGGTAAAAGTTCAGGTAAAAGCAGTCTATAATATGAAGCAGCGGTTATATGTCCGCTAAGATAAAAATTCGGCAGTCGATCTTTCATGTTAATAAGCGTTATTTCACAATCAGGATACCTATTTTTTAAAGACATTATTTCGTCTTTAAATTTTTGCTCAAAATCGCCTGATAGCATTATATAAAAATTAATCTTTGTATCAGGATTTTTATTTTCGAGTATGGACGTCATGGTAACAATGGTCGGATAAGTGTAATTTTGGTCTGAAGACATGGCTATTGATATAGGAGCATCACTTATATTTCTTACCTTTATAAATTTAAATCTTTGTGCCGGTGTACCATTATCCTCCCAGCACTGAATGTTTGTACCATTTTCGGCTTGACCTCCAGCTACATCCATTGCAAGAAAATTACACTGTGAAATGAGTTTATAATATCCGTTTTCACAGGGAATTATATACCATTTCTGAGCAGACGTATTATTTTTTTCATACTGGCTAATGTTAGCTCCGCATTTTTTACTTGCGAAATGAACATCTATTGCTTTTCCCGAATGAAGGGCTGTTATAGTATATGAACCATCCTTATTTTGTACAACTTTAAATTTTTGGTTGTCATTAAGATTATCATCACAAAGTTCTAAATTTCCGTTGTTATCTTTTGATTCACCACTGATTGCCAATCCTTTGTTATAATTTAAAGCAGTTACTATCCTGTAAATTCCATCTTCGAATACATTATGCTTACTGTAAAATGCTGCCGTCTCAAGAGATTTTATTTCTTCTTGGATGTATTCCGGACACTGACTTACCACAGTAGGATTATAAATATCATCCCCGAAAGAGTCCAATACTTCTTGTGCATAATTTAAACTTGTATCATGGTATTGCATTGACCAGCGAATTATCGTGCTTAAAAGCAAACTTTCCCGACCTTTTAAACAGTCTCCTTGACGCCAACTGTCACATATATGTTTAAACATTTTATAGCTGTTAATAAATATATCTTCAGGCGTCATTCTAGAAAGTGCACAAGGTCTAATTCTGTAATTATAAAATTTTGCAGGTATGGATTTTATTCTTTTTGCACGTCCCATAGCCGAATAGGAAAAACATGTATCATCTGACGGTCTGATTCCGGGAATAAATCTTATTCTGTCTTTCTGTATTACATCATATTTAAAGAGATTATCCCAAACATAAATGCCGTATTCCGCATGCCAAAATTCTTCAAGCGTAATAACAGGAGTATCCGAATAATCTAAATTATTTTGATGAGTATCGTCCCCGTCATTAAATGTCCTGTTCCCAAAATGAATAACATCCACATCATCTTTTTTAGCATAGTTATACAGTGTTTCATAAGTAGTGAGTTCCAAATAATCGTCGGAATCAACTAAAGCGATATATTCACCGGTTGCAATATCTAAACCTGCATTTCGGGCGGCTTGTACGCCGCTGTTTTTTTGGTGTATTACTTTAACTCTGCTGTCTTTTTCGGCACACTCGTCCAAAATTTTTCCGCAATTATCGGGAGAACCGTCATCAACACAAATAATTTCAATTTCTCTCAAAGTCTGATTAACCAAACTGTCCATACACTCTCTGAGCCACTTTTCGACTCCATAAACCGGCATTACTATTGATACTTTCGGTCTATCATTTGCAAAAACCGAAAAAAAAGAAAAAGTAAAAATCATAAAAATAATGCTAAATAAATGTTTCATATAACCTCTCCTTACTTTGTATCATTTTAGGCTATTTTACCCTTTTTGCCATGTTCAGTTAATAAATTATATATTTTAAAAAATAATTGTCAAATCAAACAACTATCAATACATGTGAAACGGATTTTTTCCAAAAAGGAAAATTAAAAATTAATGCTTTTTAGGGCGTATTATTTAATGAACCACCGCAAAGTAGTAAAAGCAGAGAAAATGTGGTAAAATAAAAATATGAATAGACAACTTAAAATTAACACAAATATTCGATAAATTAGGGCTTGTCTGAAAAATAAAACAAACTATATATTTGAGCTAATTAGTAGATGAACCGAAGAAAATGAGTCCAGAAACATAAGAATTTAGTTTTTAAAAACTCCCAAAAAACTTTTTAAAATACTGAAATTTTTATTCCAAACTTTTAACTGAGCAATATTTTTCCGTATCTACCAATTATCTCACTTTAGTTCTTTTTTATTTTATCACTTCTTCTTTTCTTTTACCACTGTGTGGTGTTGCTTTGCTATTTTTGATAGATTATTTTACAACTTTAGCGTGTATTTCATAATAGTTATCCTTAGTTTTTGATATGGATATAATTTTAATCTTAGTTTTTTCCATCAGCAAAAATTCTTCCTCAGTAGGAATATTTGGAATGTTTTCAGCCCCTAAGGTTAATCCAAAAGAGCGTCTTGGAACCTTTATTATAAAAAATAAATTTCCCGGTTCCTTTCCGTGGAATCGTTTAGCTGACACTTGATCAATAAAAGAAGTACTTAAAAGGCTTGCATCCCACATAATAGGTTGTTTTTCATTAAGTTCTGCGACAAGCTCATCAGTCATTTGTTTATCATTTAATTTTGAATTAATCGTTGGACGTGCTGTTTTTAACAGATTAATCATACCATCAGGCTTCATGCCGCGGTAAACTATACAATCTTGCTTTGTAGGATGTTTTAAAAAATATGACCTTACTTTTAAAACATTTTCCCAAAATTGGGAGAAAATTATACCTCTAAATTTTTTGCCATTTCCTCCCCGCGGATCAGTGTCAATAAGGTGTCGATATTCTTCAGGGCATCCCTTTCTCAAGTAGAGAAAATAGTCTGTACCTTTTTCGCCCGGGTCGGAGTACCGCCCCACAGCAAGTTTTTCATTTTCTTCTCTTATATTTTTTTGCCCTCTGGGGTGTTTAAAGTCGATAACATCATCGTAAGATCTAGACAAAGTTTTTCTTTCAGGCAAATTCCAGTGAGAAATTATTTGTTGTATTTCTATCTTTAATGTTTCTGCACATTTTTCCCATATTTCCCACTCTTCGCTTTCATCGTCGAGAGCTGTTCTATAACTCGGATCAATATATCCTAAATGCTCATAATCAATCATGTTTTCATAGAAATAAGGTTCAAAATTATTAATTTTTTCAGCTGCATCTTTTTTATCTAAAAATCTAGTATTTATTAACCTTGGAAAATGTTCTAGCCGCTTTTTATCTAAATTTTTTAAAAGTTTAGCGGTATTGAAAGTAGTATTTATTGCGGGAATACTAGGATCGGATATCTGCAAGATTATCCATTTTCGATACTCAATTGAGTTTCCGTCAAAATTTTTTAAATTTGCCTTATAGTTAGCTTTTACTTGTTTTTTATGTTCTTCATTTGTTATTCTATTTTTTAAAATCAAACTTGTTTTTTTTAGGATACCGTGACATGCGTTCTGTAAATCATTATAATATTGAGTTTCATTTGTCTTTGTTTCTCTTTTTTCTTTTGTTTTTGTATATTTTTGTTCAATAACATTTTTATAAAACCAATCTGAAACTCGGAATGCATTGTGCCGTATAATGCCTCTACCCTCTTCACTACGGGTATCGAGCATTGAAAATCCTTTTATCAAGCCCATAGCATGGTGAAGCTGCTTTTCACTTAACATTTCCAGCATTTCATTAATACTTCCGGCGTTTAAAAAACTTGTCAATTTATCTTTTGGAAGATGTATTTCATAATTTTCAACCAATATAAAATATTCCATTGCGTCTTCTTGACTATTAAATTTTGCTGCAATTTCGTTAAAAGTTGGCTTTGGCATAAATATTCCTCCTTTTTGATTTATATCTGATATGTATATTATAATATTTGCGAAAACATATGTCAAATTTCCATAATTGTGTATTTGAATTAGTTTATATTTTTAGATAATTTTTACATAAAACTTGTTTAAATTATTGTAGACATTTTTTGCTCGTGTTTTCTTTAATTTTTAGCTCTTTTTGTATGGTTAGCTGTTCCGATTTAAAATATAATCTATAGCAACACCTTGAATAGTAGGCAAACTTTCATATCTACCCATAATTTTCAGTAGACTTCCTGCAAAATCAAATTGAGACATTGAAAATTTGATATTTTTTATAAATAAAATCTAAAAATTTTCAAATTTTTTCTATTTTTTTCTATTTTAGAGCCATCCATAACACAATATTTTGGCGTTTACTTATGAGTATGTTTTGATTACGCAGGAGGCCTAACTACGAAAACTATATTTTACATCTGTTTTTTAGCGTTATTTTTTGCTAAACTATCTTTAGGGGACTTTGACGGGGATAAAAATTAGATAAATCAAAATGAATAAAAACTTAGAGGAATAGTAAAAAAGCCTGATATAGCAACCGCAGTTAAAAAAGAAAAAAATAAAATTCATAAGGAATAAAATAAATAGTATTATGGTGTGTAACCGACATTTTATTCGACCTGTGTATTTTAGAATGCATATATCTATTTTAAACTGTGTTGACTATAAAATTTTTAAACAGATTTTGCTAAAAAATAAAAAGAATAAAAAAAGAATAAAAAAAGAATAAAAATGTAGATTTTTATCCGACTTTGAACTACACGAATTCCCTAATAAAAAATAATAAATTAAATTTTTAAGGAGGCATGGTTTTGGCGTTTGAAGGATTGACAGAAAAGCTTTCAGGAGTATTTAGAAAGCTTAGAGCAAAAGGAAAACTCGGAGAGACCGATGTTAAAGCAGCAATGAGGGAAGTACGTCTCGCACTGTTGGAAGCCGATGTAAATTACAAAGTAGCTAAAAATTTCACGGATAAGGTTACAGAAAGAGCGATTGGTCAAGATGTCATGGAAAGTCTAACCCCGGGCCAAATGGTTGTGAAAATAGTTAATGAAGAATTAACTTCGCTTATGGGAGGCGGAGAAAGTCGCTTGAATAAGCCTTCACATCCACCATGTGTTATTATGCTTTGTGGTCTTCAAGGGTCCGGGAAAACAACTCATGCGGTTAAACTTGCAAATATGTTAAAAAAAAGAGGTTCCAGACCTCTGCTTGTTGCGTGCGACATTTATAGACCGGCGGCTATCGACCAACTGAAAATTTTAGCAGAAAAAATATCGGTTCCCGTTTTTGAAATGGGTACGGAAAATCCTGTGGTAATAGCTGAAAAAGCTGTTCTCAGAGCCAAGGATTACGGAAATGATTTCGTTATAATAGATACAGCGGGGAGACTTCACATAGATGAAAAATTGATGGAAGAACTCGAAAATATAAAATTAAAGATTTCGCCATCTGAAATACTTCTTGCTGTGGATGCTATGACAGGGCAGGATGCTGTAAATGTGGCAGAGACTTTTAATTCAAAGTTGGAGATAACGGGAGTGATTCTGACAAAACTGGACGGAGATAGCCGAGGGGGAGCAGCACTGTCCGTTAAGGCTGTTACAGGTAAGCCTATTAAATTTGTAGGAACAGGAGAAAAAATAGAAGATATTGAAATTTTCCATCCGGACAGAATGGCTTCCAGGATTTTGGGTATGGGAGATGTTTTGACGCTCATTGAAGAAGCAGAGTCTAAACTTGATTTAAAAAATGCGGAGAAAATGGCACAGAAATTAAAAGATAATAGTTTTGACTTGGAAGACTTTGCGGACCAAATTGTACAGATTAAAAAAATGGGGCCTCTGAAGTCTATATTAGGCAAATTTCCCGGAGTTGGAAGTAAAATAAACGATATGGATTTCGATGATAAAGTTTTAGACAGAAATTTGGCGATGATTCGTTCTATGACAATGGATGAGAGAAGAAAACCCAGTATAATAAATTCATCCAGAAAGAACAGAATAGCCAATGGTAGTGGAAATAAAGTGTCAGATGTGAATAAATTACTTAGAGGTTTTGAACAAATTCAAAAAATGATGAAGCAGTTTAAAGGGATAAAAAGGAAAAAATTCCCCATGATGGGATTTAGGGGATTTAGAAAGTAGAATTTCATTGAAATATGTGTTATAATTATAAAAAAATTATTTTGGAGTGATAGAAAAATGTCAGTAAAAATAAAGCTTCGCAGGATGGGAGCAAAAAAGAAACCTTTTTATAGAATAGTGGTGGCGGATGCCAGAACGGCAAGAGATGGAAAATGTATAGAAGAGATAGGATATTATAATCCTTTAAAAAATCCCGTTGAAATAAAGATTGACAGTGAAAAGGTAAAGAAGTGGAAGGCAAATGGTGCCCAACCGACAAATAAGGTTAGAGCTTTAATAAATGCCAGTTTGCAATCTGAAAATAAATAAGAGGTGTTATCAACAAATGGAAGATTTACTTCTTGTTATTGCTCGTGCATTGGTTGATAAGCCGGATGCGGTCCGTGTTGAAACAGACAATACCGCACAGGATGGATTAATTGTATATCGCCTTATTGTTGATGATGCCGATATCGGCAGAGTGATTGGAAAACAAGGTCGAATAGCAAAATCAATAAGGCAAATAGTTAAATCAGTGGCGGCAAGGAAAAATTTAAAGGTAGCAGTTGAAATCGGGTAATTGACATATGAATTCTAAAAAATATTTAAAAGTCGGTAAAATCGTCGGGACAAGAGGAATAGCCGGAGAGGTTAAAGTAAAGCATTATTGCGATACCGCTGAGGCTTTTTGTGATATTGAAAATTTTTATTTTTCTCCTGAGAAAGTCAATAGATTAAATATAATCACAAAAAGAATATTTAAAAATTTGATTTTAATTAAAATAGACAAAATAAATGCTATCTGTGACGCTGAAAAATTGGTGGGCAATGACGTGTACGCTTTTAAGGATGATATAACTTTGCCGGATGGACGGTATTTTGTGGATGATATTTTGGGAATGGACGTCATAGATTCAAACAATGGCATTAGTTATGGAAAAATATATGATATTATGCAAAATGGGGCTCACGATGTTTACTGTATCAGAGATACACTTTGTAATGAATATTTTTTGCCTGCGGTTAATGAAATGATAGATAGAATTGATACGCAAAAGAACATTGTTTTTGTCAGACCTGTTAAGGGGATATTTAATGACTAAATTCAGTGTATTGACGTTATTTCCTCAAATGGTCAGGGATGCACTTTGTGTCAGTATAATTGGTAGAAGCCAAAAAAAAGGTATTATAGATGTAAAATGCTATGATATTCGTGATTACTCGAATGACAAACATAAAAGGGTAGATGACGCTCCATATGGGGGCGGAAAAGGTATGGTAATGATGGCAGACCCCATTGCCAAGTGTTTCGAGGATATATGTAAAAACAGTGAATCGAAGCCACTGTTTATATATATGTCGCCGGTAGGTAAGAAGTTTACGCAAGAAGTTGTCAAAGAATTATCAAAATATAAAAATATAGCAATATTGTGTGGACATTATGAAGGAATAGATGAAAGAGTTTTAGATAAATTTGTAGATGAAAGAATTTCGATTGGAGATTATGTTCTTACAGGCGGAGAAATTCCAGCTATGGTATTAATTGATGCGGTTTGCAGAATGATTCCGGGCGTTCTTTCGGATTCTGAATGTTTTGAAAAAGAGAGTTATTATAACAACTTACTGGAACATCCGCATTATACCCGGCCTGCAGTATGGAGGGGAATGTCGGTACCGGAGGTTTTGATGTCCGGAAATCATGGTGAGATTGAAAAGTGGCGTCAAGAACATTCTGTTATTCAAACTTTAAAATATAGAAGCGATTTAATTAAAGAATGAATTGTTAAGTAAAGTTTACTCTTTATTTTTCATAATTCTTTATTTTTTTATGATTATTAATCTGATATAAATTTAATTTATTATTTAAAAATGATTGTGAGGTCATAAGGGTACATTAGAAAAATGTATATATAGCAAGGATTAGAAGTACCAAAAGAAAAGGTGTAAAAAAAATAAAAGATAAACAAAAGAAAAATGTATAAAAATAATCAACCTTTTTTATATTTAGTGAAAATTTTTTATCGATTTTCTAGTGAGAACTTTCAAAATTTTTTATTTATATAAACAAAGTGACGAAAAATAAAATTTTGTTGACTAATTACAGAATTATGATATAATATTTTAGTATTATAGCATTATAGATGTTATATTTATTGATAGACATAATGGATAAATATAAAAATAGATATATGAAGATTAAGTATAAAATTGAAATTTGCTTTAGGAGAGGATTTTATGTATGTCAAAGAAGTGGTTGTTTTGAATCAAGTAGGATTACACGCTCGACCGGCTACTTTTTTTATTCAATGTGCAAATAGCTTTACGATGGTTTCCATATGGATTGAGAAAGATGGTAAACGTGTCAATGCAAAAAGCCTTTTGGGTGTACTGTCTTTGGGAGTAATCGGAGGGTCTAAGATAAATATAATAGCAGACAGTAAAGAAGCGGATGCTGAACAAGAAGCCGTAGATACGCTGGTAAAATTGATTGAATCAGGATTTACAGACGTAGAACAACTCCGTTCGAAAGATGTTGACCCGTTAAAATCTATGGGGGATTTGAATGCAAATCTTACTTCTTCGACCGGAGTAAATCAATCAATATAAAAAGAAGATAATAATAAAATGGATATAAGAAAAAAATATTAGTGCCGTTTATTTTAAAGCGGTGCTATTTCTTGTTTTATGGAGTGAAAATAGTGAAAAAAATCGATGAAGATTTTTATTTAAAACAAAAAGTCGCACATTTGCCGGAATATCCCGGAGTATATATTATGAAAAATAAAAATTCAGATATAATATATGTCGGAAAAGCAAAAAATTTAAAAAACAGAGTTAGTCAATATTTTACGGCTAATCAAACTAAAAAGGTTGAAAGTATGGTTGCGAATATAAAAAATTTTGACTATATTATCACCGACAGTGAATATGAGGCCTTAGTTTTAGAGTGTAATTTAATCAAAAGAAACTTACCTAAATATAATATTTTATTAAAAGATGATAAAGGATACAGTTATATAAAAATCAGTGCTGAGAAATGGCCTAAAATAACCGTAGTTAGCAAAAAAATAAATGATAAATGTAAATATATCGGACCATTTATGAGTTTTCAAAAATTAAATGCGACATTAAATGAAGTTATTAAAATTTTTAAACTTCCTACTTGTAGGAGAAATTTTGATAAAAAGAGCAGGCCTTGTTTAAATTATTATATTAATCAATGTACAGCACCATGTGGAGGTTATATTTCATTAAAACATTATCTGGAAGACATCAAAGAAGCGGTTTTATTTTTAAAAAACGGAAGTAAAAACGAAGTAAAAAGATTAAAAAAAGATATGCTTACGGCTTCGGATAATTTGGAATTTGAAAAGGCTGCTAAAATAAGAGACAGAATAAAATTGATAGATTCAATTAATAGTAAACAAAAGGTAATTTTAGATGAAAATATAACTTGTGATTTCATAGCTTTTATTAATGACAATAAACTTTTATCGATGAACATATTGAAATTTGATAAAGGGGATTTATATGATTCGGAAAATTTTATAATAAATTTTAATGATTATGATAATATGTATGAAACAAAGTCAGAGGTTATAAAGAGTTATTATATAATGCATGACAGAGATGTAGACAAAATTTTTATAGACAGCGAAATAAGCAATTTAGAAGATATCCAAAAATGGCTTTCAGAGAAATTTAACAAAAAAGTTAAAATTGAATTTAAGTTATCTAAAGAAAAATTAAGTATAATGAAGATGTGCAGAAATAATGCTTTGGATAGTTTGATGAGAAAAAATTCAGGCAATGGTAATAGGCTTAATGTACTAATTGAGCTCAAAAATAAGCTTTCTTTAAAAAACATTCCGGAGTATATTGAGGCATATGATATTTCAAATATACAAGGGAAGCAAAATGTAGGTGGGATGGTGGTGTTTGAAAACGGAGAACCGTCAAGAAAGTCATATAAAAAGTTTACCATAAAGACAGTGAATAAACAAAACGATTATGCATCCATGCTTGAAATTATAAAGAGAAGATTTGACAGGTATCTTTCTTGTGACACAGACAGTGGCTTTGCAAGAAAACCCGATTTAATATTAATTGATGGTGGGATTGAACACACTAAAGTAATCAGAGATTACATGAAAAATATAAATTTAGAAGATATTCCGGTTTTTGGGATGGTAAAAGACAGCAGGCATAGAACAAAAGCGATTACAGATTGTGAAAAAGAAATACCAATCAAGTCCATGAGGAATTTATTTATGTTTATAACTAAAATACAGGATGAAGTGCATAGATTTACGATAAGTTATCATAGAAAAAAGCGTAAAACGGAATTAAATTCTTCAGAACTGTTAAAAATAGCAGGGATAGGAAAAAAACGCTCTATAATGCTTTTAAAAAGATTCAAAAGCATAGAGCGTATATCAAAAGCAAGTATAGAAGAATTACTGACTATTCCCGGTATCACACCGAGCATTGCTGCAAGTATAGCAGAATATTTTAAGATTTTATCTGATCTGAAGTGAAAAAATAAAAATGTTATATATTTTAACCTCTAATAGTATAATTTCTACCTAAGGTATCCACCCAACTCCGATTTATATTTGGATATGCCTGTCCCCTCCAACTAATCGATAAGTGTATATTATTTAAATTAGCCCCGACATCGGCATCCTTAGCTCTTTGTATTTTTTGAAAAAATTTTATAATCTTTGCTTGTTTTCCAACTAGATGCGGTTTAACTTCGTTTATGTCCGCAATACCTTCTCTGCTTTTTTGTTTTCTTTCATTAGCATTTTCCGTGATAATAACGCGAGCCACTGTCCAACATGCTCTAAGATATTTATTCATATCTGCCATTTGGTTATCGTTAGGCACATACTCACGCTCTAATATTTCTACATAATTTTTAAAATGATTGCTTATTTCATTGTTTACGGAATCAGATGGATTGGTCGAAGCCTTCTTGATATCCTCAAACAATTCGTCTAAAGCCCCCTCAATAGCACTTGGCATAATTATCATCCTTTCTATAAATAAAAATTTAAAAAATTTAGCAATTATATACATAATCGCTTATCTAAATTATATATATATATATATAATGTCAAGTATTTTGTCTAAATTTGTTAATAAAGTATCACTCTCATTTTTGTGAGAGTGATAATGGGGTTTTATTTAATTTCGAATACATTAATTTTTATGGCACAATTTTTAGCTATAAAATATCAAAAATTTATTTATGTTTAAAAATTCATACAAATAGGCAAGTGCCAAACATTGTAGTAAACTAACTTGAAAAACGTGGGACTAAAACTTTATTATGAAATAGTGTGGAGCTGGAGTATAGGTTTATAGTCAAATAACTTAAAAACTAACTCAATATTTCACTGAAAAAAAGGTATAAGAGTTCCTGAGCTGTTTAGGGGAAAATAAAAGGAATAATCGGAATCCCCCTTTTATTTTCTCATTTGGCGTTTTTGGGGTACTATTTTTGTTGTTTGACAAAAATGAGCAAAGGGGATAAAAGGATTACAGAATCTTCCGAAAAATATTTTTGTTTTTTAGAATTTACATTTTAAAGTGATTTCACTATAATTTTTACATATGTTTTATTCTTTAAATAAATTATATAGAAAATTGTTTTATTAGACCGGTGGCTGCATATTCGGCTATGTCACTTGCCACTTTATTATAAATGTTATATGATTGATTTAGTGTCGAGTAAATACCTTGAACATTATTTTTCATTTCTTTATCCAAAATATTAATTTGGTTACTGATTATAGCTCGCCATTCTTGCTCTTTCCAATACGGATTTACATTAGCAAAATTTTTAGCGACCGAACCTGCTAAATCTTTCCATTGATTTAACAATCCGTCACAAATTTGATTTTCTCCGTTTATTATGTGATTTAAATAAGATAAATACGTATCAAAAAAATTGCTTACATTTATTTTAAAAAGGTTAACGTAATTTGGGTCATAATATTTATTAAACAATGTGCACCATTGTTCAGAAAAGTTATTTATTTGGTTTTGTATTACGGAATTATTTTCTGATTTAAATATTGCACTTTGCATAGCCATAAATAACCAAAAAGAATTTTCGCTACAGATTAAATTTAACTCTTTAATGACTTCAAACTGGCTGGGAGTCATGTTTTTGCTTGAACCATTCAACTTAAAATCATTCCTTTCTTATTTGTCTCTATTAATCTTATAATATGAAATTTCGGTATATTGCGATACTTAAAAGTACATATTTTAAAAATAAGAAACGAAATTTATGAAGAAAGCAAGTTGAAAGAAAATGTTTGAAATTTTACCGCTTTTTGCGACTTTTTATTTTTAAAAATTTTGTATAAATCCGTCCGAATGTAAAATTTAGAGTTTTAAAATAATATCATTATAAAAATTATCAGACTCTTGGCTGTGCTCTAATATTGAAACAGCAGTTGCCACTTTAAGAGCAGAAGTAATTTTTTTCTTTTCATTATTAGTTAAAGGAATACCATCAAACGTGAGACCTTCACTGGATTCGATAAAATCAATAAAATCCAATATTAATCTGTCGATTTCGGAATCAGAGGTTTTGATGTTGTTTCCTGTTCCCAATAAGTAATCCACACTGACTTTTAATTCTCGACATATTTTTGTTAAAGTATCATTGTCGGGCTCTCGCCGTCCTTGCTCATACATTCCGACAGTCGACGGTGATATATTTAATTTGTCGGCAAGCTGGGCTTGAGTAAACCCGCTTTTTACCCTTAATGCTTTTAACCTGCTACCGAATTTATTAGTTTCCTTTGATAATATCATTCAAACCCCCGACCCACCCTTTTACTTGTCTATATTATTTTTATATACTATTTATAAGAGATATAGTTTAAAAATTTGATGAATTGACGGGAATATATAGTTTATTTAGAACAATCACACAGTATGTGTATTTGTTCTTTGTTTATTTTACCTGTAAATATGAAAAGTCCGATTTTGAAATTACAGTACAAAAATAAAATGAATATTGACCAATTAATATTATATATGATAATATTATACAGAAAATAATCTAAAATTTTCATATTAATTTATATATAACTATAAGTTAATTAAATGTCATAAAAATCTTCTATATAATTAACTACACAATTTGTGTGATGGAGGTTATATGAATCATAAAAAACTGGCTGAAGAATACATCAAGGAAGCAAAAGAATTAAATTCATACATAGGTAAAATTAAAAAACAATACTATTCTACCACATTTTTAGATGATAACAACATTAATTTTAGGCTAAAGACTCTTTATAATATGTATCTTGACTTAAAACATATGGGAGAATATCTCATGTGGAGATATGGAGATGGAGGAAAAAAGGATGTTTAAGAAAATTTCATTAAATGATTTCACAGATAAAATTGCGGGGATGAATGAGTATAATAGTAGATTCGAGGGAGATAACACACAGACTAGGAAAAAAATGTTACAAATGATAGAAAAAGTAGCAAATGGTGAGTTAACATCCAGACAAAAAGAGTGTTTGTTTATGTACTATGCAAAAGATATGAAAATGTGTGAAATTTCCGATGTTTTAGGCATATGCATATCATGCGTATCAAGACATATAAAAAAAGCAAAACAAAAGATTCAAAAAACAATGGCTTATTATTATGCAATAAAATAATTTATAATTAATTGTTTTTTATTCAAAAAAATATAATCATTCCGCATATTGTGACATTTCATTTTGTTTACTTATGTATATAATAATCCCATTAAAATAAATATTTTTTACTATTATTTTAGGTGGGATTTAATGTTTAAGCTTAGGATTTTAAAAGGAACGGATGCACTGAAAGAAATTAAGAGACTAAATTTAAAGCTTTTGTGCTTTTTACTGGGGATTATGTCATCTTTGGGTTCTGTTTTTGGTAGCTGTAATCCTTTTGGTGTTGCCGTTTCGGTGGTAGCTGAAAATGAATATTCATTTCCCTTAATTGCAGGCTCAATGATTGGATATATTTTTTTACCGAAACTTAGCAGAGGTATATGCTATATGTCTATAATATTGACAGTTCTTACTTTCAAGTGGCTTTTATGTGGCTTTGAAAAAGTTAGAAAGCATATATTATTTTTACCTTTGCTTTGTTTTGGTTTATCATTTTTAATTAAAATATTTGTAAATTATTCCACAAACTCCGATTTATGGTATATATGGAAAGCATTAACAGAAGCTTTTATGATAGCTGTTTCTACATATTTTTTTGAAATTTCTTTCAAATATTTTACGAAATCGAAGTATCCCGAATATGATGGATATAAAATAAATCACGTGTTTATTTCGATACTTATCATAATTTCATCACTTTCATCCGCTACAATATATAATCTATCGGTCGGAAGAATATTATCTGTAATTGTTATAATTTTTGCTGCATATTGTCGAGGCATTTACGGAGGGAGTGTTGTAGGGACGGCTGTGGGTGCTGCTGCAGGAATGTCATCCGTAGGGATGCTACATATTTCGGGAATTTATGCGTTGGGGGGAATGTTTGCCGGATTTTGTACAAATGGAAGTAAAAACGGAAATAAAAGTGGAAATAAAATAAGAGCCGGTGGGGCTTTTTTGGTATTCAGCACTGTTTGTTTGCTTAATTCCGCTTTGAATCTCAATATTTTAGTTCAATTAGTTTATGAAACGGTAATCGGAGTTATCATTTTCTCAATTATTCCAAAAAATATTACGGATTATATAAAATTATTATTTGGCTTAATCGAAAAAGACGAGTACTCAGAAAAAATTAAAGAAA
>CAQJOC010000006.1:16260-22269 GCA_948815685.1 uncultured Eubacteriales bacterium
AAAACAACATAGAGACCATTAATAAGACAAGTAAAGGAACAAATGGCAAAAAACTTTATATTTCGGAAACAATAAAGTCTCTGTCAAATGCGGCCGAAAATGTTATGAATTCTGCTTTTTCCGAAACCAAGCCTAAAATAGAGAATGCCTGCATGAATTCCGTTCTCAGAGTTTGCGGAAACTGTAATTTAAAAAATTTATGCTGGGAATGTAAAAAAGAAACAACAAAAAAAGATTTTGAAAAAGCAATTTTAGATATTATCGGAGGCGTAAAAGATGAGAATCTTGAATATCCAACAGGCCGAAGTTGTAAAAATTTTAATGAAATCATAGAAAATATAAAAAGGACAATAGATAGCTATGAAGATGGAATGGAAGCCAAAATAAGGGCTAAAGAGATATACAACGGAATGTCTGAAAAATTTTTGTTTGCAGAAGCTATTGTCGGATATACAAATGAAGGAATAAAAATAAATGATAATTTAAACTTAGAAAAAACCACTAAAATAAAAAATTTACTTAGTGATTATGAAATTGAGACGGTAAGAACTGAGTGCATAATTAATAGTTTGAATAAAATGTTTATTGAAATTGAAGTAATGAAAATAGACAATAAAAATCTTATAAACAAAGATATATTAGGTAAAATAAGTTTAATTTGTGAAAGACAAATGAGTGAGCCTATTGTATTTGATATTGAAAACAGAACTCTTATAAGAATATCAGAAAAAGCCGTCTTTAATCCACAAATTTGTGTAAACAGGCATAATTGCAATAACAGAGAACTTTGCGGAGATTACTGTTCTTACTTCAGAGACGGGACAGGCAAATTTTTTGTAATAATAAGCGATGGCATGGGTTCCGGAGGGAGAGCTGCCGCGGACGGAGCAGTTACTGCCGGCATAATAGAGCGATTGATACGATTAAGAGTTGACCCTGTAAGTGCTATAAAAATAGCTAATTTATCAATTTCAGGAAAAGCCAGTGAAGAATCGCTTACCGCAGTAGATATCATGGTATTTGACTTATATTCGGGAGAAACGGAATTTGTTAAAGCCGGAGCTCCTCTTACAATTATCCGTAAAGGAAATAGGATTCATAAAATAGAAGATGCGTCTCTTCCGATTGGCATATTTGATGAGACTAATTTGTCTGTGAATAAATTAAAGTTTTCAGAGGGAGACACTATAGTCATGCTGTCAGATGGGATAACAGACATTGGCACCGATTGGATAGAAAATAAACTAAAAAGCTTAGATGTTATTAACGCAAACGATTTGGCAGATTATATTCTTAGAGAGACTGCCATTAGAAGAAAAATGAACCATGATGATGATGCAACCACAGCAATAATAAATATTTAAATAAGTTGAAAAATGAGAATTTTTTTATTTTTTGGACTGCCCATAAATTGAACTAATAAAATATTTTTGTTTTATATAAAAAGCGCATTTATGATATATATTATAGAAAATTTTGTTAAATACAATAAACACACTTGACAATTTATATAATTTTTATTATTATAATCTTATAAAATCATAAGGAGGTATTATGTATGGCAGGCAAAACTTTAAATAATTTTGTTGAAGAGGCAAAAAAGATTAATGATCAGGTTATATTAAAAAAGATAGATGAAATTAAAGAAGTGAAAAACTCTATAGAAAAAGCAAGAGAAAAAGCCTGTGAGGAATTAAAAAAGATTTCTAATAACAAGCCTGATTTTATTCCTGATTCTGAAAATTGGAAGAAAATTGGTGAAATATTCCAAAATTTTTTTCAAGAAGAAAATATCACTTCTAAGCTTTGTCAAATAAAAGAAGAGTTACAGGCTCATAAAGATCCGAAATCTGATAATTCGAATGAATTAGAATTATGCAGGAAAATTATTGAATATTTAGATAGTTTAATAAAAAAATGTAGTAAAGAATTTGAAAGTGTGCGGCTCTTAGCAAAAAATCAGGATGGCTATGACTGGCCTAGAATTAAAAAGTTTATAGGGTTTTAATATTATTGTAATATAAAAATTAAAGCAATTTAAAATATTTTTTTGTACAATTCAAAAGATATGTGTATTCTTTCTGGAAATTTTGTTTTCTTTGTCTCATTTCTAGGTTAGCTAAAATATATAGTTGGTTTTGTTTTTTAGACAAATTTTAGGTAATTATACTAAAAATAGAATAAAATCAAAATTTTAGAAAATAATCTCTTCTAAAAGGAGGAGATTTTATTGGAATATTTTAATGCTTTTTGGGTTGGCGGACTTATTTGCCTGATTGCCCAAGTTCTTATTGATAAAACAAAACTAACTCCGGCAAGGATCCTCGTCTCTTATGTAATCGCAGGGGTAGTTCTCACGGCTTTAGGTATTTACGAGCCTATCGTTCAGTATGCTGGAGCCGGAGCATTAGTTCCACTATCCGGATTTGGATATTGTATGGCGAAAGGCGTCGTTGAAATGATACAAAAAGAAGGCCCCATAGGGATTATTGCCGGAGGGATGGCATCTACCGCTGCAGGAATTTCAGCTGCCGTTTTTTTTGGATATTTAGCATCTTTAATAGGAAAATCCAGCGAAAAAGAATAGACCTGTCCTAAACCAAAGATATGATAAAATAAGAGAATGGAAAATAAAGAAAGAATAAAAAAATACCGGAAGCAAAATATTTAGTAACATTCGGAATAAGGAAACCGACTTTCGAAGCAATGCTGGAAATATTGGAAAGTGCATATAAGGAGATGCAGGGAAGAGAGGGCAGAGCGAGGAAGCTGAGTGTTTTGGATATGCTGATTATTATGCTTGGATACTATCACGATTACCGTACAATGGAAAATATAGGATTTGATTACGGTGTATCAAAACAGCGGATTTCTGAGGCAATTTCATGGATCGAACAAACTTTAATTAAAAGCGAAAAGTTTTCGCTACCATCTAAACGTAAACTGTTCAGGGAAAACACTACAGTTTCAATTGCAATAATTGACGTGACTGAGCAAAAAACTTCATATTCAGGTAAAAAAGAGACACACGATAAAAAACCAAGTAGTTATAAACGTCAATACAAAGCAGATTATTGGCATTTATTAAGAAAAAGGGTCCGTTCATGATTTAGAGATTTTTAAGCGAAGTGGGTTTTCACCTGTTAAAAGATATTTTATTGATAGGTGATAAAGGTTATCAAGGTCTTAAACTATATCGTTCTAACAGTTTGACACCTTATAAAAAAACTAAAAGCAGCACTCTTACTGATTACCCAAAATGGTTTAATACTCAAATTTTACGCTACAGAATTTATATTGAACACGTTAATCGCCGTATAAAACGATTTAAAATTCTTAGGCATCGCTATCGCAATAAACAGAAAAAACATCTTATTTGTCCTATTTTTTAACAAATATTAGATAGTACAAAAATTCTAGTTGACAGCCATTAAATAAAATGGTACCATATCTTCTATGTTAGCTGTAAGGAGGGGTGTCTGAGTGGTTTAAGGAGCCGGCCTCGAAATTCGGTGATCTCGTAAGGGATCCAAGGGTTCAAATCCCTTCTCCTCCGCCAAAAAATGGAGAAATACTCAAGTGGTGAAGAGGCTCCCCTGCTAAGGGAGTAGGTCGGGAGACCGGCGCGAGGGTTCAAATCCCTCTTTCTCCGCCAGAGGCAAAGCCCATAGATACTATGTTCAAAAGTTTAATTTGCCCTCGGTTTTAAGTTCTTACCTTTTGTTTTACCCTTTACAGGTTCAAATTTGACATTATTAGTTCTTCCATATGTTTTGAACTTTTTCGTTTCATATCGTCAGAAACGTGTCCGTAAATGTTGATTGTAAATGACGCGTCATGATGACCTAAATTTTTTTGTATGACTTTAAGATTATCTCCGTTCTTTAAAGATAAAACCGCGTATGTATGTCTTAAATCGTGAAATCTCAAGTGTGGCATAGCTATTTTTTGGGCTATACGCTTGAACTCTTTGTATACCGTAATGCTTGGTAAGTTTTTACCAATCTCGTCGGTGAAAACAAGGCCGGTGTCTTCCCAAATTGAACCTGCTTTGAGCCTGTTTTCTATTTGATTTGTGCGTTGTTTCTTTAGTAGTTCCATTACATAAGGTGCCGGAGTTATTTCTCTTGATTTGTTGTTTTTAAGCGAGGAGAAAAAATATTTTCCGCCCGGTTTCTTCTCCTTTTGAAGTTGTTTGTCTATCTTAATCACACCGTTTTTAAAGTCCACACATTCCCATTTTAAGCCTAATATCTCGCCTTGTCTCATCCCTGTAAACATAGTAACTAAATAAAGTATCTCAAATCTATTTTCTTTTATTGCTTTTATAAATACCGAAATGTTGTCTGCATCCAAAGGTTTTATTTCTTTTTTGATTGCTTTAGGTAGTTTGCATATACTTGAGGGATTATCATTAATCATTTTTAGTTCTAGTGCTTGATTTAAGGCTTTATGCAGTACCCCATGCAGATTCTTTATTGTCTTTGCGGACAAGGGTTTTCGGTTTTTATCGCCATTGTACAGGCTGTTATACAACCTCTGTATTTGTAGTGTGGTGAGGTCGCGGAGTCTCACCGCTCCTAGGTATGGCTTTATATTCTTATTGATGTGCTGTGTGTAAGAGGCCAATGTAAAGGGTTTTAGGTCGGTCGTATATTCGTTTATCCACGTATCAAGCCATTCAGAGAGTTTGATTTTAGAGTTTTGTAGATTATAGCAGTTATTTTTTAAATTTGAGATTGCCTCAAAAAGCTTTTCTTTTACTTCCTTTTGAGTCTTTGCATAGACGGATCTTTGATTCTGTTTGCCTGTCCCTGGGTCCCTTCCGGCAGTATACCGCCCTTCCCAAAGCTCATTTGAATGCTTTCGTATACTTCCTTCGCCACTTGCACGTCTTTTGTACTTTCTGTTTTCTATTAGTTTTTTTCCTTCCCAAATAGATTTCTATTTGTTGCTTATATAGGGGTAAAACGGAGGTTTCCGAGGTTCCTGATATCTATAAACAGCGATATCAAGCCATTTTATATGGAACCTCCAAGCTAATTTCGAGGTTCTTTCGAGGTTCCTTGAAGGTTCTCGTAACCTTCAAAAACAGATTTTTTATCTTTTATCCTTTTATCTTTTTCTGCTTTTTTAGTTCTTTTAGACAATTTTAGATAATTTTAGATTATAAAAACTCACTTTTTAGCCTTTTAGTTTTTGTCCGGTTTCTGCCTAATTTCCCTTATTTTCCTGTTCAGTTATCTATGCAAGACCTAAACATGCGCACAAACTTTATTTTCTTACCGCCTCCAAAGGCTCTGGTGTAATTGTTTTTTCCTGAATCCTGATTAACGGGAGCGATATAATTTTTCTTTCGCAGGGTTTTTAAAAGTGTGATTTTTCCCCTTGCTTTCGGCAAAACTCGCTCACTTCCGAAAAAGCCTTTTCAAATATAAAATAGTAATAATCATCGTCAAAATACCCTATAATCGTCTCATTTAATCCACGTATTTCGGAGATTGTTAAATCTTGATTTGTTTTTTCCGTGCGAAATTCTTTGGTATCGAGCAAAGTTTTTATGGCAGATGTAAATATTTCCGCAGGGTCGCTGGACATCATTATTTTAACTTGGGTTTCCGCAAGTCTTTTTAGCTCGGTTACCGATGTCCTGTGCATTGTCATGATTTCACGACTTGACTGTTTTGCAAAATCCCAAATAAACTCACAAAACATATCTATTCCTATCTGCAAATGTGCGATGGTTTCAATAATTCTTCCGTGGATACCCTCTAGACTGATACTATCCCTTAACTCTATGAATTTTTTGTACAGTTCCTCAATAAAATTATTGAAATTACCGGAGTTATTGACTTTTTTAGCGAGCCACTGTATGTATTTTTTCATAAAATACGTAAGATGAGCTGTATTTTCTTGTAGATAACTTAATATTTCTAAATCCATGCTGTCTTTCTCGAGTTCCACTATAAACAATCTGCCAAGTCCCGACTGTCCGATATTCGGCAAATC
>CAQJOC010000006.1:22357-26594 GCA_948815685.1 uncultured Eubacteriales bacterium
AAGTCTTGCTTTCCCGGTGCGGTCACCATACATTCTGACGAGTTTTTGTGCTGTTGCATTCATAAGACTCGCCTCTTTACTGCTCGCTGTGGGATGAAAATCATCTATCACGGTCACGGTATCTTTTAGAAGAGCTCCCTGTTTTTCGAGACTGTTTGCTGTATCCTTGAAAGATGACGGTAAACCTTTATTATTAAAATCCCCGAAAAATGACATGAATAACGCTGCTATTGTGGATTTTTTGCATCCTGTTTCTCCCAATAAGTACAAAATAAACGAAGGTTCTATACCTTTTTGACGCAGAAATTCATTTAACGGAGTTAAAAACATGAATCCTATCAAAGGGTAAATGACATTGCTTTTAGACAAATTAAAAAGTTTGTATATAACTTCTAAATTAAATTCCATTTCAGACGAAGTATTTAAACAGTACCGTGATAATTTCGGTTCCAGTTCTACAAAAATCTCATTTTTTGCACCAATATTTTTTGTATTTTCTTCACTTTTATCATTTTTATCTTTTTTATCCTCATATTTTTCATCTTCATCTTTTCCATCTTCGCACCCGATAGCCCCTTCCGAATGCAGAAAAACCCATTTGTCTCCTATTTTTCTCCAACCTGTATGGGAATAAATCGTCATGCAGGGAATATTTTCGTACTGCGCTCTGAGACTGTCGAGATACAGTTTATCAATATTATAAATTATTGCCGGTCTGAGGATTAATCCCCAAAAATCGGTTATAAAATTTAAATTATTGATATTTTTTGACGAAACCATCCTCGGGGCAAGCTTTGCTCTTTGAGTTATAGGCTCCAGTTCATAGAATTTATCGACGGTTGTGCCGTTATCCTTGACTATTTCCTTATTTACTTTCAAATAAAAGTTTCCCAAACGTTTGACTCCGGAATCTTTTTGGACATAAAAGCCCTCACCATCCCAAGAATAGGCAGTCCCGCTAAATATATTTTCGGAGTGCTTTTTGTATGCAGAAGTCTCTAAAATCAGTTTTTCGAGCTTGTCCATAGTGTGATTTTCTAAAAAGTCGCTGATATCGGCGTGCTTTGGGATGTCGGGCCAAATTTTGGACAAGTCTATTAATTTAACGCTCGAGGCTACATCGGATACCGATATAGCTATATTTTCGGAAAATTTCTTGCCAATATCGTCATTATCTTGTATAATGATAACATTAGCACTTTTAAAAATTACGGTATCTTTTTGGTTCCACTTGCTTTTTCCTGCCCCAAAGGATGAACAAGTGGCTATTTTTTTGTGTTTTTTTAAAGTCTCTACGTCTTTTTCTCCCTCGACTATATATATCGTTTCTCCGGTGTGCATTCCCTTTAGAACCTCAGGTAAATTATATAAAACTCTCTTGACACCGCTTATTCCGGGGATCCATTTGCCATTTTCAAATCTTTCTATTGAAAAGTTTTTCGGTTCATATCGAGTTTTTCTATAAAGAAGTTTACCATTTTCGTCCCGGTATTCATAATGGCACGCCACTTCCCCTCGAACGCTTTTTTTATAAATTTTATCCTTTTTATCCTTTTCACCTTTTTTATCTTCTTCACTTTTTTTATTTTTTTCACTTTTTTTATCTTTTTCACTCTTTTTCCCTTTTATGCCTTCCGATTGATTATTTTTTATGTTAATTCCGGGCAGATTATCATCTAAAAACAAATCTCTCACGCTTAACCCTATACTTCTCAAAATATCTTCCGTATTACATCCGGCTTGACAATACAAAAGAATTTTTCCATCCTTTTGTGCGATATCAAGGCTTGGATTTTTATCGTTATGATACGGGCACTGGGCCTTGTACCCGTTTGAGGTCTTTTTTACTTTTTTGAGTCTAGACAAAACTTCCTCGATATACAAAACTAATTCTCCTCCTCGAAATTACAGTTTTTTGCCAGCCAGATTTCTAAAAGTTTGGCATTTACCAGTAATCTTTTCCCTATATGTATCGTAGGGAAGCCGTCCTGACGCATAAGGTCATACGCAAGGTGCAGGGATATCCCCAAAGTTTTTGCGAGTTCCTTGGCATTTAATGTTTTCTTTTCGAGGGTTTTCGAATTTTGTGCTGTTATCATGCTCTACATCTCCTTAAGGAATTTTAAGGGGCTTTATTGTTTAAAATGTCCCTTCATATTGCCCGGAGAAATCAAGTATTTTTGTCTAATTTTATACAACGCACAATAATAACCTATATTGCTAATTAAAGATTTTTAATACAAAAAATATAGCTTAGGCGGAGCCTGCAAAATCAAAATTTTGGGAAATACATCAGAACAACCTAGGAACTAACGTCAAATTCATTAGGAGGAAGAGTCAAAAAGTTAAAATGCTGGGGATGCTAAGGGCCCCAGCCGTTTAGGGGGATTATCAAAAGGGGGAATCGGAATCCCTTCTTTATTTTCTGGAAAAACGTTTTTTGGTTCTTTTGGTCAAACGACAAAAATGAACATAGATATCAGATAATTAAAAGCGCATTCTAGAACCCCCGAGGAACCTTTTAGGAATCTCCAGGGAACCTCGAAAGACCCTCGAAATTAGCTCGGAGGTTTCATATAAAATAGCTTGATATCGCTGTTTATAGATATCAGGAACTTCTGGGACTTCTAATTTGCCCCTATAGAGAGAAAAATAAAAGCGTAAAATGAAGAGAGAAAAAAGAAATGAAAAAAAAGAAATGAAAAAAGAAATATTTTGAGATTGTGCGTATATATAAAAATTCCCCTGTAATGTTCGGCATTACCGGGGAATTGATTTATTTAAAATTCATAATGAGTCCAAATACTTAATATATTTACGATTTTGTCTTCTTCTAAAACTTCATAGACCAATCTATGTTTTATATTAATTCGCCTTGAATATTTCCCTTTTAAGTTGTTTGTCAGTTTTTCGTAAGGTGGAGGATTTTGATAAGGATTTTCCTTGAGTATATGTAATAAATCTTTTATCTTATCCACCAGATTATTATTTTTCAGACTTTTAATTAATTTTATTTGCTTTTTGGTCAGCCTTACATCATACACTTACCGGGGCACCCCACTTATATTTTTTAGACTTTTAATCAGCTTTATATCATACACTTACCAGTCTATCTCGTCCAAAGATATTTTTTCATTTTGTGGAGTGTTTTCAGCTTCTTTTATATCCTCAATAGTCTTTTTGCTACCATTAAGATAAAGCGTTTCAATAAGTCCGTTATAGTCTTCTTCACTAAGGACTACTGCATTTCCGTCTTTTGTATTTATATTAATCACATCATTGTGTTTGACTGTGTTTCTTACATACTGATACAGATTTTCTCTAAAATTAGATATATTTACGTTAGTCATAGAATTATCTCCTTTCTGCTATTGTACGTTTTATCGTACTACTACTATTATTGTATTATATTCAAGGTGTAAAATCAATGTTTAATATTGGGGCTTTACAAATTATCACGAAGCGTCTCACAAATGTATATTTTAGTTTCAATTTTAAATTTTAGTGTGTTATATCCTCAACCGATATAATAGACTTCTTGCAAAATCAATTTTTAGTGCAAGTATATCCTTGAAAATTTATGTTTTTGTATAACTACCTTATGTTCGTTTTTGTCGAACGACAAAAAGAACCAAAAAAACGTTTCTCCAAGAAATAAAGAAGGGATTCCGATTCCCCCTTTTGATAATCCCCTTAAACGGCTGGGACCCTTAGCATCCCCAGCTTTTTTAATTTTCTGATTCTTCCCCTTAAACTGTATTCATAGATAAAAAGTAAAAGTTTTAATCAATTTTTTTCAAAAAATTGCGGTTCGCAGGCTTCGCCTAAGCCGTCTTTGTGTAAAAAACAGAATCTTTCTTACTCACAGTAGCACTTCGGGTTGTGAATATATCTTCTCATCTTCCAAGCTGTTTTGCTGTATTTTCAAAATCTTGATTTTGCAGGAGGTCTAATGAAACTATGAGCAAAAATACTATACACAGGAAAGGTTAATCGAACACAAAAAACACATAAAGGAACATAATAATATCAGAAAAAACCCGCTTCATATTATATTCAAATGTATATTTTTTGTAACGGTTACTTCTGAATTTTTAGAATAATCGTTACAACTTTGTATATAGAAAATCACGCGATAGTCGCGTGGTTCGGTGGTAGCTTAAGCGATGTAAGAACGAGAAAAAATCTCCTTTTGATGTAGAATAGACTAGAGGTCTGGGAACTGCTAGAAAAATCA
>CAQJOC010000007.1:0-19933 GCA_948815685.1 uncultured Eubacteriales bacterium
GGATATATTATACAAAATCCGAACTTTTACCGGATGAAAAAGCTAAAGAAATTAAAAAGCTGGAAAAGGAGTTCAAAAACTCAGGGACATTAATATTTGTAGGAGACGGAATAAATGATGCTCCTGTTTTAGCAGGAGCAGATGTTGGAATAGCAATGGGTATGAAAGGAACCGACGTTGCTGTCGAAACAGCCGATGTGGTTATTATGGATGATAGTTTGACGAAAATCAGCGAGGCTATTTGGCTTTCCAGATTTACAATGGGTGTAGTAAAACAAAACATTGTTTTTTCATTGGGAATAAAATTTATAATCCTTTTTTTGGGAATTTTGGGATTTTCAAGTATATCGAGTGCAATATTCTCCGATGTGGGAGTTTCAGCACTTGTGATTTTGAATTCCATCAGAATTTTAAAAAAATAAAAATATAGATTTGTATATTTTTGTTAAAACGAAAAAACTGAACAAAAAAACGTCTAATGAGAAAGTAAGTGTGGGAATGCTTATAACCTTTTTTCAGTGAAATATTGATTAAGCCATAAGGTGAATCTTAAATTAGAAAACACTCAACTTATTTGGATTTAACGTATGAAATTTATAAAGAATTGTTGATGATACAAGTTGATTTTGCAGAAAGTTTAATAAAATTTATTCTCACATTTTTCAAATCAGTTTACTATAAAAGATAATTTTACTGAAGTTCTTTTGGAAGCTTGTCCGCACCGACTGCTCTTGCTGCAATAATTTCACCTATTAGGATAGACACAATGGTCCCTGCCAAAACCGGAAGTTTACCTGCTAGTTCCTCAGAAGAAAGGTTTAAAGGAACTATACTGAAAATAATTGAAATTATTAATAAAACCATTGGAACATAAGCTATCCACAAGAGCTGTGCCTTAGTTCCTTTCACTTTAAATGGTCTTTTTGTATCTGAATCCTTTTTTCTAAGCTTTAAAAATGCCGGAAAAACAATCACATAAGAAACTAAAAGCATAACCATATTCAAAGCAAAAAAGCTCCAAAATATGTCTTGACTCGGAATAATCGGAGCAGCTAAAACCATAAGTGAAGCAATTATTCCGTTTCCTATATTTGCTCCCATAGGCATTCCGTTTTTGCCCTCTTTTCCCAAAACACTCGGTAAACTTCCCTGTTTTGCCGCATACATAGTCACATAATTTACCCCTAATGACCAGGAAATTAAATTTGAAGCAAGTGTGTAAAGGAACATCAGACCAAATATTGTTATAAGATAACCTCCCGATTGGCCCGTAAGAAGTACAAAACTTTCAATAAGTCCGCTTGATGCACTAAGTTCTTCTTTAGGAATGGCAACACTTATTCCGAATGCTGCTAAAAGATAGAAAGCGGCAATAAATATTCCTCCGAGGACTATTGCCTTGGGAATTTCTTTCTCTGGTTTTTTCATCTGTGAAGCAAATGTAGTAACCACTTCAAAGCCTAAAAAGTTAAATAAAATTACGGAAATATTTGATAAACTATGTGCATTCAGCGATGGTACAAACGACATAGGTGTAAATTCATTTGCAGCACCTCTTGTTATTGCGGTATAAATCCCAAGACCCCCAATCGAAAGCATTATAATTGCCTTAAATATAGCGGCAATATTTAATATCCATTTGCTGTCACTAACTTTAAAACCGCTTATTCCGACTACTCCCCAGATAAATAAAAGCTGTATCAATATAGCTGTAAAAACATTCATTTGAAATCCCGAGATTTGGGTAATCACATCCGTAAAAAGGACAGCTAAAGAACCCATCCAAAGTGGAAAATTAATAAAGTAATACCATGCGACTCGGCTTCCCCATTTTTCACCATATGCTCTTTTTACCCAATCGTAAATACCGCCTTCATCTTCATAAGCTGTCCCCAGTTCTGCAGAAATCAGACCATATGGAAGAAAAAAACCAAGAAGAATAAAAATCCACCAAAAAAATTGTGAATTGCCGATTGCCGCAGCCGGAGCTGCCGACTCAACAACAAGAACCACACATACCGCAACAAGAACCGCATCGAACAACCGAAAACTTTTTGATTCCTTTATTTTTGTTGATTTCTCTTCAGACATTTGTTATCCCCCCTAATTTATAAAATTTTGTAAATCATTTCACTTAGTTTGCTTTTTAGTCCTGAAACTATGGTTTTTTCAGGTAGACTGTGTCTTAAAAGATATACAAGTATAGCCCTTATGGATGTAAGTCTGTTTTCCGCCTGGAAGAATGCAATTGAATATGGAGCGTCAAGAACTTCATCGATTACTTCTTCACCTCTTGTAGCAGGTAAACAATGTAGAAATTTAGCATGAGGAGCAGCTTTTTTCATCATTTTTTCAGTTACCTGATATTTGGGCATAAATATATTAAGACGTTCTTCTTTAGAAAGTTCCTTATTATATAGTCCATACCAAACATCGGTATAAACAAAATCAGCATGGGCTAAAGCATCTTCACTATCCGTGACTTTACAACTGCCTCCCGAGAATTCACAATTTTTTCTTCCTATCTGTAAGAATTCTTCAGAAAGCTGATGTCCTTTAGGTCCGAAATGAATAAAATCCATTCCCATTTTTGTACTTATCATCATTAAAGAGGCACAAACTTGAGTTGCATCACCCACAAAAACAACTTTACAGTCGCCAATATTTTTTCCTTCAGGCAAATATTCAATCATAGTTGTCAAATCGCCAATTTCTTGTGTAGGATGATTGTAATCGGACATGCCGTTTATAACCGGTACACTGGAAGTTTTTGCAAGGTCTACAACTGTTTCATGTTTATCTACTCTTGCCATAAGTATATCGGTTAAAGATGATAAAACTTTTCCTGTATCTTCCATGGTTTCATGTGTACCGAGCTGTATTTGCCCGGGAGCCAAGTACTGAGCATGACCTCCAAGCTGCTGCATTGCTGTTTCAAAAGAAACCCTTGTTCGAGTCGAGCTTTGTTGAAATATCATTCCCAATGTCTTATTTTTTAAAATTTGTGGATAATATCCGTTTTTTATACACTTTTTGATAGTAAGGCCTAAATTTACTATATCAAGTATCTCATTTTTATTAAAATCTTGAGTATTTACTAAATCTTTACAAGACATTATTTTTCCTCCCATTTTCATAATTTTAAAAATTATTATTCCCGATAAATTTATCACTTATTCGTATTTATACGCTTTATATAGACGGTAGTATTTGAAAAGAAAATAACGTAGGGCGTGTGTTCACACGAAATAAAGCATAAAAAATAAAGGGCAAATAGATAAAATTAATGATGAACATAATATCGAGTTTATCGTATCGGGTAAAAATGCGTCTAAATCGCTTAACTCTGCAAAAAGGCGTTCAATTTCATTTCTTTATTTATAAAAAATTTTGTCGTATTTCGAAGGTGCTTTTCAATTTGATCTTGGAGGAACAACAGGAATAAAATTCAGACTTTCGGCGAGCCTGCGAGTTTTATCTCCTTCATAAGCTTTATCCATAAGCAAAAATTTTTTCCAGTACGCCATTTTTTGGTCGGTCGATTTACTCTCATATAAATCGTATACAAATTTTCTCCGATTGACCTCCATTTGAATCCATTTTCCCAAACGTATAAAATACTGTTAAGTAGCTCCAAATTACTTATTTTAGGCTTACTTTTTTGTTGGGGAAATATCTGTTCAATTTTTTTTATAATTTTCTATTGCTATTTTCATGCATTTAGTATACCACTTCCCTTTTCGTGTGAACATGCCCTAAATCTTCTTTTTTGAACGAACCCCCTTTTAGAAAGTCAAGAACTCCTATAAATCTTTTTATAAAAAAATTTATAATTTTTTTGTTTGACAAAAAGGATAAAAGAGGAGACAATATTTTCATATCTTTTCCAATTACTTTTTTAATTTACTTTTTTTAATTTACTTTTTGCCTTACTTTGCTTAGTTTATATTTTGAAAATTTTTTATATATGGATGAAGATAAAAGATAAAACCGAAATTAATTAAAAATTATATGGAAATTTTACGGAGGAAACAGGAATGGCATTTGATAAAAAAAAAGCACTTGAAACAGCACTTAGTCAGATAGAAAGGCAATTTGGTAAAGGTGCGGTTATGAAACTGGGGCAAAGTGAGTCACTAAATGTTGATGCAATATCAACAGGTTCTCTTTCTTTGGATATAGCCCTTGGAATAGGAGGACTTCCACGAGGAAGAATAACTGAAATTTATGGTCCGGAATCGTCAGGAAAAACTACACTTGCACTTCATTGTATAGCTGAAGGGCAAAAAAATAAGGGATATGCGGCATTTATTGATGTGGAACATGCACTTGACCCCGTTTATGCGAGAGCGTTAGGAGTTGATGTGGATTCTCTTTTAGTTTCTCAACCGGACACGGGAGAACAGGCACTTGAAATTACCGAATCTTTAGTAAGGTCTGGAGCTATAGATATTATTGTGATAGATTCCGTTGCGGCACTTGTTCCAAGGGCTGAGATAGAGGGAGAAATGGGAGATTCTCATGTCGGACTTCAAGCAAGATTAATGTCTCAAGCCTTGAGAAAACTCGCAGGGGCAATTTCTAAATCTAATTGTGTGGCAATTTTTATAAATCAGTTGAGAGAAAAAGTCGGGGTAGTTTATGGGAATCCCGAAGTTACTCCGGGAGGAAGAGCTTTAAAGTTTTATTCGTCTGTCCGACTTGATATAAGGCGCGTAGAAACCTTAAAATCAAATGGAGAAATGATAGGTTCCAGAACTCGAGCAAAGGTTGTAAAAAATAAAATTTCTCCGCCTTTCAGAGAAGCTGAATTTGATGTTATGTACGGACAAGGGATATCTTGGGAAGGAGAACTTCTCGACCTTGCTGTTAAACTTGGGATTGTACAAAAAAGCGGAGCATGGTTTTCATATAATGAAATGAGACTTGGACAGGGACGAGATAATGTGAAAATTTATTTTAAGGAACATTCTGATATGTCTAAAGAGATTGAAAAAAAGGTAAGAGACAGAGCAGATGAATTATACCTGAAACCATCTGTATCGAGAAATATTTCGAAACCCGTTGCCGAGAATCCTCAAAAAGAAACAATGTCTTCCGAGGGAAATTTTAAAACCAAGATAGATATCGAAGCAGAAGATTGATTTTGACTGTTTAATAAGGTAAAAGAAGATTAATAAAGGTATTAAGAGGGGAATCATGATGGTTATTAAAGAAATAAAAAAAGACAAAAGGGGCAACAGCCTTTTACGTTTTGATGAAGATAATTTAATGAAAATCAATACGGAAATAATGCTTAAAAATGGGATTAAAGCCGGTGACTCTTTGAATGACGATGAGCTTGAAAAATTACAAAAAGAATCCGAAATTTACAAAGCAAAGAACAAAGCACTCAATTTGCTTTCATATCGAAGCAGGTCAAAAAAAGAGTTGAAAGAAAAAATACAAAGAGAATCCGGTGAAGTTTATGCGGACATTGCTGTAAAAAAGATGGAAAATTTGGGGCTATTAAATGACAAAATTTTTGCGAAAGATTATGCCGAAGAACTTGTATTTAAAAAGAAATTTTCCATCTCGGGAGCGAAATATAGACTTCGAGAAAAAGGAATAGAAAATGAAATTATTGAAGAAATTTTCAATAATATGGAAGTGAATGAAAAACTGCAAGCTTTAGATGTAATAAATAAAAGACTTTTAAAAAAAGCAGTGGATGAAAAGAGTAAAAATAAAGTTGTAAATATTTTAGTTCGTTTAGGATACAGCTGGAACACAATAAAAAGAGCTTTTGAACTTTTCGAAGAACAAGAGCAAGAAAGAGCACAAGCGGAAATGTTCGCACAAAAAATTTTAGGGTAAATTGGTAATATCTTATCGAAGATAAAATGTATTTTAAAGTATAATGGAAGAGTAAATGGGGAATTTCGCTTTTTAATTCCCTCTTTTAAACTAACCGGGTAAAAGAGCGAGGGATGCTTGTACCCTTTTTGGCGAAATATAAGTTATTTTTAAAATAGATACTAGTTTAACTATTATAAAAAGCTGTGGAGGTTGGATTTAAACCAAAATTTTTTCTGTAATTTATATAACTTTGAAGAATAATAACAGCAGAAACGGCATCTATTATATTTTTACGCTTTTTTCCCCGAACATTTAATTCATTCAGACTTATCGATGCACTTACTGTGGTTTGTCGTTCGTCCCAAAAGACTGTCTTTATATCTGTATATTTTTTTAAAATTTTTTCAAATAAATATGCTTTTTTAGCACTTTCACCTGATGTTCCATCCATGTTTTTAGGTAGTCCTATAACTACGAGCTCCGTTTTTGTTTCAAAAATCTGTTCAGAGATTTTTTTTGCAAGAGTATCTCTGTTTTTTTCCACGATTACTCCTAATGGAGATGCTAAAATTTCAAATTCATCACATATTGCAAGGCCGGTTCTTACCATTCCCGGATCTATTGACATTATTACCATTTTTTAGATACATCCCAACAATTGATTAATTCGAGAAATGATATCAAAAACTGAATATTAATTTCAATAGAATTTACAATTAGTTTACAAATTTAATGTTGACATATAGAGGAAATGATGTTAGAGTATATATGTTAGCACTCGACCTGATAGACTGCTAACTCTTGTATAAAGAGGTGAAAGAGGTGGATTTTGGGGAAAGAAAATGCAAAATTTTGTCTGTGATAATAAAAAAGCATATAGAATTTGGAGTCCCTGTTGGTTCAAAAACTGTTTGTGAAGCGTTAGATATTTCGGTTTCATCCGCAACGGTTAGAAACGAAATGGCTGAACTTTCCGGATTGGGATATCTTGATCAGCCACATACATCTGCAGGAAGAATTCCTTCATGTTTAGGGTATAGGCTTTATGTAAATCGATTAATGGAATCAGAGTTTTTACCCGAAGAAGAAAAACATTTTATAAATGGTGTGCTTTGTTCGGCGGCAGATGACCCCGAGCATTTGTTAAACGAAACAGCAAAGCTTCTTTCAAAAATTACGAATCTTACCGCAGTTTTAACAACTCCACCGAATTCCGAAGCAAGAATAAGAGATATTCGATTCGTAATAACCGGAAAAAGAAATGCAATGCTTATTTTAATGACAACAACGGGGATAGTTAGGAACAAGTTGTTTAGGTGTGATTATAATATAACTGAAGAACTTGTCGGTGCGTTTAAAAGAGTCATAATCGACAAATTTAAAGGAAAATTCCTTAAAGATTTAACCCCTGAATCTATGAATATGTTGGCGGCAGCAGAGAGTGATATGTTATTATTAATGTCCCCTGTTTTAAATGCACTGACGGAAGCTGCACATGAGGCACTTGAAATTAGAGTTAAAATAGCCGGAGAAACCAATTTGTTTGCAACCTCTGAGTTAAGTTCCGATGATGCCATAAAAATTTTTAAATTTTTGAGAAACAAAGAAGACATGCTAAAAATTTTATTTTCCCGAAAAAGAGGAATAAATGCATTTATAGGTGAAGAAGATTTATTTCCAGGATTAGGAGCTGTAAGTATTATAACTTCTAGGTATAGTGTAGGTGGCAGGTCCGGAGCGGTTGGTGTCATTGGACCGGTGAGAATGGATTACAGTGGTTTGACAGCTAAAATAAAGTATTTATCGAATGCTGTGGGAGGATGGTTGGGAAGAATTTTGGAAATAGATGTTTAAGTGAGTTCTGAAAGGATAGGTATATAAAAATATTAAATTTAAAGATTATAAAAATGAAAAAAATGAAAAAAATGAAAAAATTGTAATAGTTTAGGCTATTATGAATAACTAAATTGATTTATATTAGATAGTTTTTAGTAAGATTTGATAATAAATTATTTGATTAAGTGGACCCGAAATACCATGGAGGGAGAGTTATTATTTGAAATTGGATGAAGACATAATGGAAGAAAATTTGGAAGATGATACAGAAGAATTTAATTTCGAAGAAGATATCGATAGAGAAGATGGCACAGAAGAAAACATCGATGAGAAAAATTCTAGGTTAGAAGAAATAAATAGATTGGAACAAGAAGTACGAGAATACAAAGAGCGTCTGATGAGAACAGCAGCTGAGTATGATAATTTCAGAAAAAGAACCGAAAAAGAAAAGCTGCAAATGTATTCAAATGCAATGTCGAAAGCAATTTTAAGCATTTTACCTGCGGTAGATAGTTTGGAGATGGCGGAAAAATCAGCTGAAGGGGGGAATGAATCTTATAAAAAAGGGCTTTCAATGGTTAAGGCTCAGTTTAATGAGGCACTCAAGAAACTTGGAGTAGAATCTTTTGGTGAAGTGGGAGATGATTTTAATCCTGATTTGCACAATGCAGTTTCCCACATTGATGATGAAAAAAATGAAAAAGAAAATGTAGTTTCGGAAGTCTTTCAAAAAGGCTATAAACTTCAAGACAAAGTTATTCGTCATGCAATGGTTCAAGTTGTAAATTGAGAAAATTCGTCGATAAAACTAATTTAATAAAAAAATTTAAAATTAATTTATATATTCTAAATTTAGGAGGAAAAAATAATGTCTAAAATAATAGGTATAGATTTAGGTACAACAAATTCATGTGTATCGGTAATCGAGGGAGGAGAACCGGTAGTAATCACCAATGCTGAAGGAACCAGAACAACCCCGTCTGTTGTTGCATTTTCAAAAACAGGAGAAAGGATGGTAGGTCAGGTTGCAAAACGTCAAGCGGTAACAAATCCGGACAAAACCGTAATTTCCATAAAAAGGGAAATGGGTACCGATTACAAGGTAAAGATAGATGACAAATCTTATTCACCTCAAGAAATTTCAGCAATGATTCTTCAAAAATTAAAAGCAGACGCCGAGGCATATTTAGGTGAAACCGTTAGAGAAGCAGTTATAACTGTGCCGGCTTATTTTACAGATGCACAGAGACAGGCGACCAAAGACGCTGGTAAAATTGCCGGACTTGATGTAAAAAGAATTATAAATGAGCCGACAGCTGCAGCGTTATCTTATGGTGTTGACAAAGAAAATGACCAAAAAGTTATGGTTTATGACTTAGGTGGCGGAACTTTTGATGTTTCTATTATTGAAATGGGCGACGGAGTCCAAGAAGTTTTAGCAACCGCCGGAAACAATCGTTTGGGAGGAGACGACTTTGACCAAAGAATCATGGACTGGATGATAAGTTCATTTAAGGCAGAGTCGGGCATAGACCTCAAGAATGATAAAATGGCAATGCAACGGCTTAAAGAGGCTGCCGAAAAAGCAAAAATCGAGCTTTCGGGAGTTACCTCAACAGCAATCAATCTTCCGTTTATTACTGCTGATTCCACTGGTCCGAAGCACCTTGATTTAAACTTAACACGCGCGAAATTCAATGAATTAACGGCTGATTTGGTTGAAAAGACAATGGCCCCTGTGCGTCAGGCACTTTCAGATTCGGGTCTGTCCATTTCTCAAATTGACAAAGTTTTAATGGTTGGTGGTTCTTCCAGAATCCCGGCAGTACAAGAAGCTGTAAAGAATTTCATAGGGAAAGACCCTTTTAAAGGAATAAATCCGGATGAATGTGTTGCAATCGGTGCAGCGATTCAAGGCGGAGTTCTTGGCGGAGATGTTCAGGGGTTACTCTTGTTGGATGTAACACCTCTGTCTTTGGGAATTGAGACAATGGGCGGCGTGATGACTAAAGTAATAGAAAGAAATACAACTATTCCCACAAAGAAAAGTCAGGTATTTTCTACTGCAGCTGATGGTCAGACTCAAGTTGAAGTAAATGTTCTTCAAGGGGAACGTGAATTTGCCAGAGATAATAAACAATTGGGACTTTTCAAACTTGACGGAATTGCTCCGGCACCTCGTGGAGTACCTCAAATTGAAGTTACTTTTGATATTGATGCAAACGGCATAGTAAATGTAAGTGCGAAGGACAGAGGAACAGGAAAAGAACAACATATTACAATTACTTCAAGTACGAATATGTCTAAAGAAGATATCGATAAAGCTATCAAGAATGCGGAAGAATACGCAGCTGAGGACAAAAAACGTCGTGAAGAGATTGATGCTAAAAATGACGCGGAAAATTTGTGTTATTCCGTAGAAAAGCTTATCAAAGATTCCGGAGATAAAATTGACGAATCTGACAAAGATAATCTGAATAAAAAAGTTACGGAGTTAAGACAAACCATTTCTAAAGATAATATCCAAGAGATAAAAGACGGAAAAGAAGATTTGCAAAAATTAATGTTCGAAGTTTCGACTAAGCTTTACCAAAAATCAGCGGAACAGCAGACAAGCGGAGATTCAACCGAAGGAACCGGTGAAACCAAAGACAATGGTGAAAAAGTTTATGAAGCCGACTACAAAGACGTTGACAACAATAAATAATTTTGATATCTTATTGAAAAAGATTTATGTGTTTTGCAACTGAGAAGCTTTTCACTTTGACGGCGTGTGATTAAAAAAAGAAATCCCTCTGCCTATGGTGGCTGTTGTGAGGGATTTTTGCTTATTTATTATTTGTTTTTGATTGGTATGTTTTAATAAGGAGTTGAATGTGATTGGCAGAGAAAAGAGATTTTTATGAAGTTCTTGGTGTTGGTAGAAATGCGTCTGATGATGAAATTAAGAAGTCTTACAGAAAACTTGCAAAAAAATATCATCCGGATTTAAATCCCGGAAATAAAGACACCGAGGCAAAATTCAAAGAGGTAAATGAAGCTTATGAAGTTTTGTCTGACAAAAGCAAAAAAGCTAATTATGATAAATTTGGTCATGCGGGAGTTGACCCAAGCTATTCAAGCGGAAGAGGAGGAAGCTACAGTTATTCCGGTTCAAACCCATTTGGACAAGATTTCGATTTAGGAGATATATTCAACAGTTTTTTTGGTGGATTCGAAGGTTTCGGAGGTCGTGCATCCGGAAGGTATTCTCAAAATTCGCCAAAAAGGGGCTCTGACACTGAAACCGTTATAAATATATCTTTTGAAGAAGCAGCAAAAGGGTGTACTAAAGAAATTACGTATCAAAGGACAGACGTTTGCAGCGAATGTAAGGGAACGGGAGCAAAAAGCGGAACTTCTCCGAAAACTTGTCCGACATGTGGTGGAGCAGGACAAGTAACTGTAAGCCAAAAGACACCATTTGGAATAATGCAAACCACCAGAACATGCGACAGGTGCAAGGGTACGGGTAAAGTAATAACAGATCCTTGTCGTGTTTGCCGAGGTCAAGGAAGAATTAGATCCAGTAAGACGGTAGAAATAAATATTCCCGCCGGAGTGGATAATGAGCAAGTTTTAAATGTTAAAGGGCATGGGAACGCTGGTACAAATGGTGGAAGTTTCGGAGACCTTCATGTGTATGTTAATGTTAATCATCATCCGATTTTTAAAAGAAAAGGAAATGATATAATTTGTGAGATACCACTTACTTTTACGCAAGCTGCATTAGGTGCGGATGTCATCGTTCCAACGCTTGACGGTAGAGTTGAATATCACGTACACGAAGGAACACAGCCGGGCGATGTGTTTCGTCTTAAAGGCAAAGGTATACCCTATATTCATGGGCGTGGCAGAGGAGACCAGTTTGTAAAGGTTAATGTTGAGATTCCACGAGGCTTGTCATATGAACAAAAAGAAGCCTTGCAAAAATTTGATGCCATTACCGGAGAAAAAAATTATCAAAAACGAAAAGGATTTTTCGATAAAATAAGAGAACTTTTTGAATAAACTAGGTAAAAATCTGAAAGTTTTCATCTAAAGATGGATATATACAATTCTAATTTTATCTTATTTATTCTTTATTATTTTTAGGGTCTGTTCACACAAAATTTTTTAAAATAAAATTTTATCTTAACTTCAAAAAATATAATGGGTGATTTTTGCAGAAAAGTACTCTTTATGCTCCCAAAAAACGGAGTAATTTTACTGTGAAGTTTTTCGTGTGAACAGGCCCTAGTTCTCTTAGGTCTTGTCTGAAAAATAAAAACAAACCATATATTTTGGCGAATTCATAGATAAACCGAATAAAATAAATGCAGAGACCAAAGAGTTAAGTTTTTTAAAATTCATCAAAAACATCTTAAACTATTAAATTTTTTATAATAGACTATACAATATAGATATATTTTTCCACTTTAGCGATTTTTTATTTTTCAGAAAAAGCCTAGACAAATAAATTAAAAACAAACAAATTTAACATTAATCAACATAAAAATAAGTTTATATTTTAAAAAAATTTTCTTTATTATCAATAATAAAATATTTAAGTATTTATAAAAAGTATAATTATGTTTAAATTAAAAAAATAGCGAAAATGAGAGAAGGGATAGCTATGAAAAAAGAGATAAGAAAGTTAATTTCCTTTGGAACCCGGCCAAATTCGGCGAAATATATTTTTGATTGATATGGTAATCAAAGGGAAGTAGCAGCAGGACCAATAACCTGGTTGATTGCGGGTTGGGATGAGGCCGAAAATTCAAAAAAACCAGGTTTAGTGTTGTATGCCGAAAAGCCAATGTTTTCTGTGAATAGATTAATTTATTCGGGAGATAGTCATGAGCCTACAGAAGATGGCACTGACAGCCGGTTTCAGATTGACCATAACAATAAGAAATATATTCCAGATGAAGATTCCAGCAATCCAAGTGCCAATGAAGTAGATGTTTACTCAAATCATTGGGGTGCCAGCAAATTAAGAGCTCAGTTAAAGATTTTACTTGAGACTCCTGGATGGTTCACAGATAGCGAAAGATCCCATATGTTACCGTCGAGTGTATAAACTACGGAATATAACTACCCCTATCAAAGTTACATAACAGTGGACACGCTGTATGCACTGGGAAGCAGGTATGATGATCCAGATGATCCAACAGTAGCAGCGGGGGAAACAAAAAACTTGATAATTGACCCGACATATTGTGAAGGCTCTTCATGGTTGAGATCGCCTACAAGGGGAGGAGCTGATGGCAGTGTGGTTAAAGTTTTCCAAAAAGGTCATGTCGTTAATGCTGATGTAGATGCAAATAACGTGGCGGCGGAGCCAACCTTTAAATTGGATCTTGACTCTATAATCTTTGCATCTGCGGCCACTGCAGACTCTGGTGAACAATTCTCACAAATTGCCAGTGATGTCCCAATGTACCTGCGCCTGGACGGTAGCACAGAGCTTGCTGGTGCAGCTGTCGCGGCGAATGGCACACAGCTAACTTACACCGCTCCGGCCGGCAGCCGTTTAATGGTTATTGCCACAACCGAAGATGGCGCTACGTACCAGTTCTCGCATAATGTAGATACCGGAGTAACCGATGAAACCTTGGATTTAGTTGAAGTTGCAGGCGAGCTTGAAGGCAAGACAGTCACAGCCAAAGCCTGGATCGAAAAGGACGCAGACGGGCAACTGACCTACGCAACCAACCCGACCAATATTTCTGCGACAATGGTTAGAGTCGAAGAACCAGAAATTCCGGAAACACCCGATGAGCTTGAAAAATTTCCGGAAATTCAAGGACCAACAAGTGACTTTGAAGAAATTTCAAATACGTCAACGGAAGAAAAATCTACCGACACATTAAAAACCGGCGATAAAACATCATATTTTGCAATTTCTGCACTATGTTTAACGACAGGTTCAGCACTTAGCGTGGTTTTCGGTTTAAGAGCAATCAGAAAAAAGTTTAGAGAATAATTAACCTAAAAGTCCTTATCATATGAATAAGGACTTTTTTATATATTTTTGTTGACATATTTCGAATGGAAAAACTCAAATAAAATATGAAAAACTTAAATTTGTTCCCTTTTTATAATTCCCTACTGTTATAGTCACCACAGTTTAAAAGAAATATATACATTATAAAATATATAGGTCGAGTGAAGCATCGGTTACACATAGTAATACTATTTATTTTATTCCTTTTTAACTGCGACTATTATAAATGTCTCATTTGGAGGATGCTTTATGTATATAATCAGACCATCATATCGATATTTTATAATACAAAGTTTTTTTGATGCATGCCTCTTTATAATTATTTGTTCAATAAATGCAGTTTTTTTTAAAAAATATCTCATATATTATTTTTATTTTACTGTTTTTATTTTATTAATTTACTTTTTTATTTGTATTTTTTATAAATCGTTAAAATTTAGAAATACAGTTTATAAAATAAAAGATTCTTCAATTAAAATTAAATATGGGGTTTTATTCCAGCATGAAACCTATATTCCTTATACTTCAATAAGATATGTTGAAACAAAATGCGGTATTATACAAAAGATTACAGCGACTAAAACTATAATTTTATATACAGTCAGCGGAAGTACATCAATAAAAAATATCATCTCTCCTGCTACAGATATGATAGAGAATATCATAAAAGATAAGAAACGGAAAATCAGAGACAACTTAAGCGACAGATAAATATTACGTCATTTTTGCTTAATTTATAAAAACAGAGATAATAAAAAAGAAATTATTTGATTATATTATAAATCTATATATTAATATAATTTACTAAAATAAACAAATTAATATGGATTTTTTATACAATATATGATACAATAGAAAATATATTCCGTTTTTAAATAGTTTAAAATAAATCAATATATTTCTTAAAAAGTTAAATTTCATAAAAGGAGATGTTATTATGAGTAGTGGCAAACGTTTCGATGAAATAGATGAAAATGCTTTAGGAGAAGTCAGTGGTGCGGGAGCTGATGAACAGATGAATAAACCGATGCCGCTGTATGGTTTGGACAATCCGATTATGGCTAAATATGGAGTCCCTGAGGAGAAAGATGAAAAAAATTGTGATAAGTTTAAAAAAGTAGATGAAAATGTTTTGGATAAAATTAGTGCCGGCACAGGATATGGTCACTCTTTTGACAGTGATACAAATAAGCAAATTATGCTAAAATATGGCTCACCTAACCCTATTAAGCCAAGTGAGGTGCTTAAACCTACACCGCCTACGGATAAAGATGGTGAAAACAAGGACAAAGGCGATACGGAAATTGGCAAAAAACAGGATAAAAATCAAACATAATGTTGGGCCTTTAATTTTTTAATGATATATTCAGTAGCATGAAAAACCGAGTAAATACCTTTTAAAGTAAGAATATATAAAAACCGATTCTGAGTTGTATTTATACAATTTAAGGGCGGTTTCAAATAAAAAATTAAAATTCTTAGCTTTATTTTTTCTGAAGAATTTAGTAATTCTTTAATTTTCTTAAAGAGCAAACAAAGGAATAAAATAAAAAAAATTAAAAATCTTTTATTTGTATAATTAAGAGATAAAAAAGACAGTAATATGTTAAAAATCCGCCTGGGTAACATTAAAGTTATAGCCAGGCGGATTTTTTTCGAAACAATTTATATTAAATTATTTAAACAGTTTTTCTTAATGTAATCTATTTTTTTTAAGGAAGATTTATTGAATCTTGTTGTTTTTTTAGTTAAGTTCTCATATTGAGAATATACATTTTTAAGCTCTTCTGGTGTCAAATTCATTATCACGGAAAGTCCGTCAGTAAAAACTCTTTCACTTTCTTTATTATACAGGCACAAAGATATTATGCAGGCTTGTTCACAGATTTCTTTGCACAAATCTCCGTCAAATCCCTGTCCGGTTAATCGGTCTACCAGGTTTCGACACGCTAAATCGCATTTTAAAAATTCATACACAGACAAAAGCTTAATACCAAAACTTTTTCCCGACATTATAATAGGTTCAAGTCTCAGAGCTTTTCCTTTTATTGTATTTCCTGAATTACTGTAAACCTCATTTGACATAAAATCTTCGTCCCCTTAATCTTTAAACTTATTTTCTCGCCATGTTTTTAATTTTCAAATTTTTATCTTTATTTTTTTATCTAAGACTTACCGACTGTATTGATTTACACCCTTGAAAACGAATTCCGAGTCTTTTAAAAGGTCGATTATCCTTAATCGGGCATTTTCCCAAACTGTTTCTGCGGAAGAAAGCACAATTCTTTTATTTATAATTTCTTCTCCGCTAAACTCTCCGACAGCGATATCAGCCGATTTTCCAATAAGACAGAGTGTATATTTATAAAAAGCAAGTGCTGCGGCCGCTTTATTTAATCTATCCTCGTTTTCTTTTGTGTCCGATTCATCTTTAATTTGTGTTTTAATCTCAATTAATGCATCTTCACATATCTCTAACCATTTAGAAGAAGCATCAAGCTCCTTTCCCAGCATATGGGCAAACTTTTTAAAAATTTTTTCTACATTCATTTCAAAATCTACCACCAAAAAAATTTTTTTGTTAATTCGGTAAAGCGTAATTTAAAATCTTAACTGCGTCTTTGAATATCCTTGTAAAGCCTGCGGTTACACTTATTGAAGCCCTATCGAGCTGTCTGTCTATGACTTTATCGTAATCTATTACAACATTTCCGTATTGAATCAGTTGAAGAGCCTTGTTTCTGTCAAAACCTATAATGCAATTGTCTGATACTTTATCTGATTTAAGAAGGTTAGCGCCCATTGGAGTTACAACATTTCCTGTTCCCTGAAAATTAAGTCCTGCGTTTGCATCTTTCATTTCCGTAAGGCTTAAAATCTCTCTCATAGTTGCCGCAGACGTGACCATGGTATTTAAGTTATACACACCTAGGCTTTCCCAGAGCTGAAGCAGATGTTCGTATGATAATTTTGCAGATGACGGTGCCGGGGAAGGATAACTTGCTTGTATTTCCGTGGCTTTATCTGCTGCTGTTCCATCTCCGTTTAAAAGTACTTCTACGGCATCAGCAAACTGTTCAGCTGCAATATCTTCGCCTATTTTCCCTAAAATAATCGTTAAAACGTCTAAATTTTGGAATCTTAAGGCTTCATAAGTAGAAGAAAATAGTCTGCCATGTTTGGTAAGTGAAACCAAAGTGTTTTTATTTTTAACATTAACACTAGGCATTGTTGCTCCCTCACTTATTGAATTGCCGGTTACATTTTGAGTTTCATATGAAACAGCTCTGTAATCTATTGCATCAATATTTGTTCTGACCGCAGTTACATGATCCAGAGCATTTGAAGATTTTATACCTTGTCTTACAGCTCTTGCTATGTATTCCGGGAATAAAACCGCTGTGTCATGTGAACTAAAGAATTTTTCCACTTTATCGCAATTCGTTCCGCTTACCTTTATATTAAAACGCTTAAGCTGTCTCTGATAAGCATCAAGACCTTCCAGTTCTGTTCCTTTATAGTTTTCCGAAGGGTCCATTTCCTCTAAAACGTTTGTAAAGTTTTTGCCTCCCACTGTATACATACCTTTTTCTAATTTAATTCCTTCATAAAATGCCATTTTAACATTCCTCCTTGATTTTAAGTGTTCATTTTTAGAGTTTCTTTGATTTTCTTAGATTTTATTAGAGTTTTTTAGATTTTTTTAAACTTCTTTAAATACTTTTCGACACTATGTTTTTAGCTTTTCTTTTTTATTTTTTTAGTAATTTAGATTTTTCTAGGCTTTCACTTATCATAAATTTTTTGGAAAATTTTTAGATTCTAAATTGTGTATTAAGCGGTGTTTTGATTGCATTGTGGCTAAGCTGTGGCCTGATTCCGCTGTTTTTAATATTTTTCTTTCTGTAAGCTTCTTTAAAAGATTTAAGTTCGTGCAAAGACATCTTGTCCACAACACTTTCCATAACATTTGCATCTATATCGGGTTGTGCATTTTTCGAAAGCTTTATGACTTCAGCCTTAAGTTCGGAAAAGTATTCTTCTCCAATTTTGGATTTTTCTTCAAGTTCTTTTATCATTTCATAAAGCTTAAGGGATTGTAATGAATTCAGAGTTACACTTTCTCCTTCTCCCAGCTTTTTTACAATATTTTGCATATTAAATTCACCTCTATCGAATTTAGGCTTAAACGCTTTTATCACTCCGGCTTCCTTTTGTGCCGGAACCGCAACAAATGACCATTCATAGGCGTCAATAGGGTTTTCCAAAATGCTGTGGCACAAAAGCTTTTCTTTTCCTTTTTTATATACCCTGCCTTTTATATGCTCACAGCGATCTGTTTTTGCATCTTTTCCGCAAATTGAACATGTCATAGTTTCAACAGAACAATTTATACTCACCTCCTTTTTAATCCCGGCTTCTATTTCCACAATAAATTCTTTGTTTTTTTCTGTTTTTGGCATATACGCCTTAGCAACAAGCCGTTTGTAAGGGTTACCAAGCTGATTTTGCTTGTTTTCCGCAGTTTGAACATCGCAATCAAAGATTCTTGCAGTTTGATTTTCGCTTTTACACTCGTGGTCCATAATTCCGGTTTTTCCCACAAAAAGTTTTGCAAGTTTATCAAGAGACTCATCTGAAAACCTTTCATTCTGGCGGTCTATGTCGTTATCACATAAAACTACGGAAAAAATATAAACCTCATCGCTTTTGAGTTGTCTTCTTGCAAATTTATTTATTAATTCCATATCGCTTTCTTTTATTGAAATACTTCTGTCTATACCTTCAATTGACTTGCTGATAATATTGATTTTTTCCTCATTCAACTCTCATCCCTCCCGGAAAAATTTTTTATCCTTTTATTGAGTCTTGCTGTTTTTTACTTATTTTTATCTTTGTTTTTTCTATTCTTCTTCCAACCTTTTTTCTATCTCTCGAGCTTTTGCCAATGTCAGCCTTGTATTTGCAATCCTAAGTTCATCTTTTAGGCTAACGCTGTTCCAGGCAATTTTAATGTCTGAATCAACACCATTGAGTCTCATCCAAGCAGAACAGATTTTATTTATCACAGGGTCAATTATTCTTCTGTAACCATCAAGTTCACTTGTAAGCATATCTGACTGTTGTGTCGACATTGTTTCCGTAGTAGACCAAGACAGTCCGAGTAAAAATGGTGGTATCGATAATTTGCTTATAATTTGTTCCAGCATTTGCCTTACGGGTACTTGACTGTCTAAAACCTGATTGTCTGCTCCTATAACCTTTATATTTACATCTCCGACAGCAACAAAATCGCTGGGATGTTGTAAATCATTCATTGCCTTACTCCATTCGGTTGCGATTTGTGAAGCACGTTCCTTTGCATAAGAACGGTCCCCTGATTCAGATAAAGGTTTATAGGTTATTGCAAACCTTACATTTCCGACTCTTTCCCAATTTATTCCTATTGTGTTATAAATTTTAAGAAGTATATCGCCTATAAAAGGTAAACCTCTAAGAATCGAATTCCCGTAAATTTGACCGGGGTTTGGATTTAGTGCAGAAACAACAACGAGTTCCGGATATTTTATTGGAGTAAATTCTCCGTTTTTATTTTTAGAACACACTAAAAGTTCCAAAGGATTTGAATTATTTTTTAATTCAACATCCCTTAAATCCGCATTATAAAGGGCCGTGATTTCGGTTTTTTCTTCATCCATAACTATTTCTCCAACGGCAGTTCCGTAGGTAAGAAGTTGATTGAGATAAGTATTTATAAACTCATTAATTCCTCTACCGCAAGTGTTTACCTGAAGTTTAGACAAAAAATCCGCCAAATCATTTTCTATATTTTTATCATCGCATTCTATCGTAAAATCTCCTAAAAGCCTTACTATCTTTGAGATAGCGGCATCTATTATGGGGATAGATTCACGGATAGAACTATAAAGACTGAAAAATATTTCCGGCATTGCTCGGTATCCCCTGATTGCAGTTAGAACCTGATTGCTTGTTGACTTTGCCGGTACAGTCTGTACCATAGCTTCGACTTCTTTTTTAGATTTAAATAATTTCATTCTTTCACTCCTTTATCTTTTGGCAGCGAGTGCGAAAAAATCGTCTTCATCCGTTGCCAAAATTGTATTTACAAAATACCTTATTTCATCCATAGCATGGTCATTTTCTTTAACCGGCATATCTTTGTTCCCACCCTGTTCCCATCTGTAAAGAGAAAATTCTCTTATAGCAGCC
>CAQJOC010000007.1:19943-21119 GCA_948815685.1 uncultured Eubacteriales bacterium
TGCATATTTTTATTTCGCCTTTCTTTAAGGCGGTCGAAACTTCTCTTATCCCCTCAATAACATTATTTCTTGCCGGTTTTACTATGTAGTTACTTTTTCTGCGTATTAATGTTATAAAACTCGACGCCGAAGGATCCACAGTGATACAATTTATATTCCTGCCGTTAATCATCTTCTGTAATGCATTAAAATGTTCTTCATCGGTTCTCGTATCATGCTCTGCTTTGGAATCATAATAATATTCGTCTATCCTGTACCAAATATTTTCTTTTTCTCCCCATAGTCCACATGACGTTGGATTTATAATTCCGTAATCACATGAAACGGCATATCTGTCAAACGGACCTTCCGGAACAGAGACAAAAGCATTTTCATCAGTCATGTTAGGATATATAAGCCCCTCGGTAGCTGTCCATTTTCCCTCTATAAATCGTTGATAAAATGAGCCTGTATATAATCTTTCGTATCGTTTAATTGTTTCTTCGGTTAATGCAGGATTATCTTTCATTTGAAAATGTATATAAAAAGCATTCTTCTTTTTACGGGAAAGAATCCATTCTTTATAAAACCAATGCTGCGGACATTCAGGATTACAGTTAAACCAAAATTTTGATTCGCTTACCGAACATCTTGCCAAAGCTTGTTCTACAAAGGAATGTGGCATTAAAGCAACTTCATCAAAAAAAGCTCCGGAAAGCGTCATCCCCTGTATTAAAGAGGCAGAAGATTCATCTTTACCACCGAAAAGATAAAAAATATTTTTATGAATACCGTTTTTTATATAGACTATGTTTTCAGAAATTTTTTGACTGCATTCAAATCCCATATCCGATAAAATTGGAAGAATAGGAGTTATAACATTTCTCCTAAGAGACCGAATAGTTTTCCCGCAAATCGCAAAGGCTGCACCATTAAATCTGTAAAAAGACCAAAGAATGAATGAAAGAGTAAGGCAGATTGTCTTTCCGCTTCGTATTGCTCCGTCACAAATAACAGCATCATAATTAGAATAAGGACTCGATGGATACCACCATGTAAGTGATAAAGTTTGTTTTTTGGAAAAGGGCCTGAGATTCACATTAATCCTCCTTCAAGGCCCTGTTGTTTTCTGCCAGTGCCTTTATCCCTTGGTCCATGGCATAATAAAATTGGCTGACACTGGATTTTTCCCCCGAA
>CAQJOC010000007.1:21139-25345 GCA_948815685.1 uncultured Eubacteriales bacterium
AATGCACGAATCCTGTCAAAAAACTTTATTTCCATAGAGCCGTCTTTAGGCCTTTTTATCTCCGAGATATTGAAGAGATTCATATTTTCCGGATTTATTTTATCTGGTCTTTCCAAATAAAGAAGTCTTATTGAATCGGCGACATTCCCGAAAGCTAATCTCTCATAACCGATGTAAGCTTTATAAACCAAATTTTTCCTTTTTTCATTGTAAAGCCGTTCTATTTCTTCTTTAATGCTGTCTTTAGAGAAAAGTTTAATTCCCTTTTTTTCCGGTTCACCGCTATAGCCTGCCAGAGTTGCCGCTTCACGAAGATTTCCTGTGTTTACGTAGTAATAACAAAAATATTTTTCCCTTTCCGTCAGAGTTTTTTTTACATTATTCTTCATTTTTACTCCTCCTTAATGCATATCTTCATAAATAACAAAAAATTCCCCCTATTTTGTCATAAGGAGGACAAGTTAAAAAATAAAATATTTTAAAAATTGTGGGAAATAACTGTAAAAATATAGGTTATATATCTATTCCGATTTAAAATAACCCTTGACAATAGCTTTGAACTATAAGAACCTTTTTAAGGTAACACCACATAATAGATGTTAATAATCTACGAAACACAAAAAGAAAGAGCCAGAGAAAAAATCGTCTCACTTTTTACCATAATGATGCTATGATGGCAAATAAAATTAAGCTGACAGATGTTTTTTTGTTAACTTAATAAAAATTTGCCAAAGCAAACATTATGTTTAGAGCCTATCCCAAAATAAACACAAAAGGTGTATAGTAGCACTCGGGTGATAAAAATGGAAGAAAAGCTATAAGGCATGGACAATATCAGATAAATTTGGGGAAGTAATCAAGGGAGAAATACCGAAAAAAGGGCGGAATCCAGGGAAGAAATACAAAAATTCCCCCGGTCAAGGTAGAAAGCCAATGCCAGCAAGGAAAGCACTTGAGGGGATATTTTATGTGCTGCGGACTGGTTGCTAGTGGAAGGCACTGCCTCTTGAGTATGGAAGCGGCAGTACAGTACACAGAAAGTTTCAGGAATGGCAGGCGGCAGGCTTTTTTGAAAAGATTTGGAGCAAAGGGCTGAAGCAGTATGACGAGCTGGAAGGAATAGGATGAGAATGGCAAAGCCTGAGCGGATGTATGATAAAAGCACCTTTGGCCTTGGAGTCCGCTTGGAAGAATCCAACAGACCGAGGAAAAAATGGGGACAAAGCGCAGTGTTCTAACGGATGAAAAGGGGCTTCCGCTAGCAGTTGTTATTTCTGGAGCGAATACGCATGACATCAAATTGCTGGGAGAAACCCTTGATCACATCGTGGTTGCGGAGGCTGGATTTGAACCAACGACCTTCGGGTTATGAGTTGTAATATTAAAGTTTTATAGATTCTTGCATGATTTAATAAATGGCTATATTTAGCAATTTTGAAAGGATGTGTGTTTTGCAAGCTTTTATAAAATATCATACTTTTTTATAACTTTGTGCGCTAAATTTTTAATGCTTTATATGTCGAACACTAAAACGATTAAAAATAGCTATGTTGTTACAGTTCGGTTGTATAAAAATGCGTAAAAATGGCAATTAGTATTTTAAGCTAATTGCTATAATTTTAATAATTACTCTGAAATTGAAATGAAAAATAGAAATAGCTACAAATGACTTTAATAACTTTGCATCTGAATATTTTTTAATTAGGCACTCCCTTGGAATATCTACAGTATTATTTAATATTTGTCTTCAGATTTATTTTTTTTTAAGCAGCTGATTACTCCGTGTAAAGCAGCAATTTCCTCTTCAGACAAACCGTTTACACTAATAGTCGAAGTCTTGGATATGCCAAGCAAATAGTCGGACGAAACATTGAAAAGCTGTGCAAGTTCCACAATATATTGAGTAGACGGAATAGAAATGCCCATTTCCCATGCATTAACGCTCGAACGAGTAATTCCTAATTTTTTAGCGATATCGGTTTGTGTAAGATTATATTTTTTTCTTAAAATTTTGATTTTTTCCGCAATCATGTAATTACGTTCACCTCTGCTTTAATAAAATTGTAAAATTGTCACAATGATATTTCATTATCAAAAAGATATTTTTAATTGACATAATAATCTTTATTGTTATACAATTATTATGTAAAGATTATAAAATGGTAGAGAGGTGATTAATGTATTGCAGAATTAAAAAAGATTATTTAATAAAAAAGAACAGCGTAGTCGGCGATCTGTAATTAGAAAGGATATTTTTATGATTATCAGAACTCAAAGCAGTATGATAAAGGTAGACGAATGGGACGCTATATATGAACACAGTGATGTAGAAAAGACAATGGATGAATATGAACACATTTATTACATAGGTGACCCAGAGGTTCGTGTGCTGTCGATATATAAAAAAGATATATTAGATGCAGAAATATATAGAAGTAGATCAGCAGAAAATGTAAGAAAAGTATATGAAGCAATAAATCCATTTGACGATTATATAGATATCCCTGCAATTCTAAAGAAGCTGAATATAGTGGAGGAGAACTAATGTTTATCAAGCTTAAAAATTATATAATAAACTCAGACCATATTGTTAAAATAGCAGATATGGGCAATGGCAGTGTTATATTAAAGACGGCTGGTAGTCAAGCGGATTATGCAAAGTCTAGGTTCGAGAGTGAATTAAAATAAAATTTGACCGAGAAATATATATTTTATTCGTCATACTCTTAACAGTATAAAATAAAAATCATTAGTTCAGGGATTATTATTTCATCCGGGTACTCCGGTCATAAAAAACTATTTATAAAAAGCAAAGTTTTTGTTGAAAGAAGATAATTATAATGAATTTTAAAGATGAATTTATAGAAATTTACAAAAAGAACATATCGAGGGCCGGCTCCGAAGAGCTTTTAAACTGGATATCAGGCACAGATTTTTTTACAGCTCCAGCGAGCACTAAATTTCACTGTGCATACGAGGGCGGACTTGTTATGCACAGCGTAAATGTTTACAAGGCCTTAGTCGAGCGGTATTTTAATAGTGAAAAAGATAATCTTGAAAGTTTTACGATTTGCGCACTTTTGCATGATTTGTGTAAGGCACAGTTTTATAAAACATCCACAAGGAATGTAAAAAATGAAACCACAGGCAAGTGGGAACAACAGCCATTTTATGAGGTTGAGGACGCATTTCCGTACGGACATGGAGAAAAATCCGTGTTTTTGATAGAGCGTTTCATGAGACTGAAAACCTCAGAAGCAATGGCGATAAGGTGGCACATGGGAGGCTTTGATAAATCAGCCAAAGGCGGAGATTTTACGACGAGTCGAGCATTTGCTAAGTTTCCGCTCGCTGTGAAAATGCATATCGCTGACTTAGAGGCTACATATTTAATGGAAGAACGTAATTCCAATTAATTCTAAACATTAGCAATTCATGGAGTACCCTAATGAGATAATAATCTACAGTTCAATGATTTTTAATTTAAGTGTTGCAAAACGTCGGATTTTGTTATATAATGTTAAATCGTGGTAGGAGCATAGCCTAGAGAGCGGTTAATCTGCCCCCGGTGGGAGGTAGATATTATGTTTGATTTTATCATTTTAATGAGCTTCGTGGCGGTATATTTTTATATAATATATCTCGTTATTGACTCAGCAGATAAAAACAAAAAAATATAAAAACCGCCACTCGCCAAAGTTGAACGGTTTTTATATTTCGTAATCTCTTTGGAGGCTGACCGCTTTTTAAACGGTTTCACTCCCACTACTTTTATTATATGTTAATTTCTCTAATATGTCAATGAAAAATCAGGAAATTCTCTAATATTCTCCAAAAACCTCTAAGTTCACTTGGAAAGGATCCCAAATTTAATATACAGCCTGTTTCAACTCTTCGATTTTCAGCAGAATATCGGCAAGTTCCGCCCACTTGATTGAATATTCGAGTGTAGCTTTGCAAGCGTTCAAGCGAACTGCCGGTGGGATTTGCTCATCTTCTATTAATTTAATTATGTTACTTACACTTTTTGACGCATTAGACTGCAAATAGAGTGCGGTTTGTGATAATATCATGCTTTTAGCCTCGTTATATTTTGCTTTGAAGTCCTTATCTTTCAGATAGTTGTAGAGCGTGCTTTCCGCCATACTTAAACTTTGATATGCCACCTCCTAAGTAGACAAAGGAAATAACGAAAATCTACTTAGG
>CAQJOC010000008.1:0-8004 GCA_948815685.1 uncultured Eubacteriales bacterium
ATAAAGAATTAAAAAGAGGAAATAAAAATGCATTAAAATGATTTATTCTTTTACACTGTTTCGAATTCTATAGATTAAACAATAGGCCCCTAAAATTAGGATTATAGCTAATATAAAGGCAGGCAAAGTATTAACGTTTTCATCAAATTTTCTATTAAGTTCCGGATTTAGTGCCAAATTAGCTTTTTCTGCATTTACTAAATTATCGTAGTTTACAACTAATGCACGGCTTTCTTTGGGGAGAGACTCATAAGCATTGCGAGCAAACATCACATATCCATTTATATCGGATATTTTTTGATGTGGAATTCCTTTTATTATATTTATGACGTCATCTATATCCTGTTCTACCGTATTTTCTAGAAAAATATCCACAGACTTAATACCGATTCTATTATTTACGTATGCGTCCATACTGCGATTCCTTCTGGTGACTTTAATGTTATGTGGACCCTGTTTCAAATTTTTGATTATTATGTTACCGGTTTCGTCTGTATATTCGGTAAAAGCAGGATTTTCATCCAATTTTACCTGAATTTCTTCATTTTTTAATTCGGTAGAGTTTTCTTTTATCGTTACAACGGCATCGTATTCACTGAATAAGTTTTCCGCATTTATCATCTTTACTCTGGACAAGGTAACAGGATAATTAGATATATCTCCTTGGGTTAGTGTTAAAGATTTTATATAATCACAAAGTAAATCTTTTAAGAAATCTCCTTCATCTGTTAAAGATGGAATATCTTTTAACATTATATACTGGTCTCCACCGGATGTTTCGAAATTATTTGTGACTAAAATTAACTGAGTCTCGTTATCGCTGCGGTCTAAATCACTTAAATCATTTCCTTTTTCATCAATTAGGACTATTTTTTTAATTCGTGAACCCGGATTTATTATTTTATTTTTATCGGCATTAAAACTCATAGGTTCACCATTAATGTCAAATTCAATTCGCATTCCGCCCACATTAGGGAATGCTCCGTCGGGACCTGCAAGTACGCCGTCTTTTATGTGAATACTTTTAAAGCCGTTTTCAAGGATGGAATACAGTTGACTGGGAGTAGCTATTTTTATTGAAATTTTATTTGGGAACGGAAACACATTTATTATATCGCCGATACTTATAAACTTAGGAAGTATGGATGAACGAACGCCTCCTCCGTTTTGTAAAGAAACAACATGAGCCCCTTGGGCAACTCTTGACTCGGATAAAAATTTATTTCCGTATCTGACAAGGGCATCACCGATTAGATTGCCTAAGTTAGTATCTTGCAGACGACAAATTCGGATTTTTTTGTATTCTCCGCCGTATAAACAGGAATTTGTTTTTCCGATTATTATTTTAAATGCTTCGGAAGCCTTTTGTATCATGTCTCTATACATTTTGGAAATTTTAGAATCGGGAATGTACTGAGGGCTTCCGGGTTCCAAAGGATTGATAAGCTCATAAGATTTTATTATCGAATGAGTTATATCGAATTTTTTATTATCTTTAAATTCAATTTCTATTTTACCTATATTTTTCGATTTTGTACCTGCTTGCTGTATAAAAGTACGACCTACGGTTTTTGAATATACTTCATGACTGTGACCATCTATAATTATATTTATTTCAGGGACCTTTTTTGCAAGTGTTTCGGAAGTGACATCTGAATCTGTATTACCCATGTGTGCAACGCATATTATAATATCAACATTTTGTGATTTTAAATATTCACATTGTTCTTTTGCGGTTTGTACTTCGTCTCTGAATTCAATATTTTCTACATTTTTAGGGTGAGTCGTATATTTTGCCGCACAGGTTGTTAAACAAAAAAATCCGAGTGATTTACCGTTTATAGTTATAACAGTATTACACCCGTTGCTATTTTCGTTTTTCATTAAAGGAGTTCCCTCATCATTATATACGTTGGCTGAAAGCATTTTAAATTTTGCTAAAGCGGAATTTAATTTTAACGCATCTATTCCATAGTCGAATTCGTGATTGCCTAAGGTCATTAAATCGTATCCTGCTTCATTCATAAGTTCAATTATTTTAGACCCTTGGCTGGATGATGCAAGAACTCCACCTTGTGTTGCGTCTCCAGCATCTATTAAAAGAGAATTAGGAGTACTGTTTTTTAAAGTTTTTACAACGTCGGCGCCTATCTGTATAAGTTTACCCTCCGGAGTGTAACAACTGTCTAAAGCACCGTGCATATCGTTTGTATGATATATCGTTATTTTATTTTGATTACCCGTAGTCAGTATTCCTTGAACTATTACGTAAGACAGACATATAAAAAACAATGTAAAGAAAATAAAAGCTCGTTGATTTTTCCAACTTTTTTTCCAATCATGGATTTTGCTCAATGTTCTCTCTCCTTAAAATAAAATTCCTTGTTAAAATGCATAAATTGTTGATTTATCTTATTTTTTCGTTTTCTTGCTTTTTGCACATCCATATACTCCCGTAACCTACAATAAAATCAATTTTACAGATTTCTCCAAAATAATTTTTTGGAGGTGATTTTTTATGATTTAAACTTTTCTATTAATATTGTGTTGTGATAAATAACCCAATATTTATTAAACATCAATAAAACAGAAATATCGTTTTTCAGAAATTTGACTAAATATACTTAAATTTTAGCTATATTCAATTTTTGTCATAACTTTTTCCTCTGTTTTTATTTTGTGGTTCGCAGTAGATCAAGAAACTTATTTTGGTTTAAAGATTACCCTAAATATAAATCTGTCGAAAACGAGAAGATAGAAATAACTTTTTCGGTGTGATATTAAGCTTGTCTATATTAAAATTGAATTAAAAAGTATTTCATTAATTTTTGTACGAAAAATCCGGGCTAAAGGGTTATCTTATTTTAAGGTTATTAATGCCAAATTTTAACCTCCTTAATTAAATTTAATAAAAGGATAAATATATATTGAATATTCTATATACATTATAACACGTGCTTATTAAAAATAACATAGGAAAATCTCTATATTTATTAAACATTTACATTTAGCAAAAATAAAAGATTTAAAACCTATAAAATGTTAATAAAATATATTATTTAAAATAAAATCTACAAAATTATTGTGTTAATAAAAATAAAATGATATAATATGCAACAAAATATATTATGAGTAAATAAATTATGTAAGGGAATAAAAAAGATATAAAAAAATAAAAAACGACAAAATATAATAAAAAATTCAAATAAGTCGCAGAAAATGGAAAAATAAGTGAGATAAAGAGTGAAAAAATGAAAATAAAAGGGAAATAAAAGGAAAATAAAAAGTTTAAAAGGGAAGGTGTTACATATTATGGAAAAACGCCGTTGTAACGAAAATAAAATTAAACCGGAGAATTCAGCAGTAAAAAAATATTTTAAAATAGTTTTAGCTGTTATGTTTCTATGTTTTTTAGGTAAGCTGGTTTTTGTTGAAGGTTATCCTTCCGAAGAAGAAAAAAGTTTATCTGAAAATTTATTTTCTATGGGAACGGAATTTTTAAATCGTTCTTGGGGAGATGTTGATTCAGACGGAGAGGCAAATTTGAAATTTTCCGAAAATGAATCGGGAATAAAAATTAAATTTGGCGCTGATGAAAATGGTAACGAACTTGAATGGTTTGTAGCAAATAGAAACGGAGATTCGGTACGGCTTTACTGTGCGGATATGGTGCAGCATGGATGTTTTAATACGTATTCAAAAACACTTGACTCCATAGGAAATTATGAAACGACAAAATCCAATAATTGGGTAACGAGCTCAATAAGGGCATTTTTGGGAAGAAATCAGGGGGGATACCCCGGGAATATGGATTCGAGAACTGGCATGTGGGATGCATGTGCGGGAGAAAGAGGAGAATTCGAAAAAAGATATTTTACGGATGATATGCTTCTTAAGGTAAAACCCAACCGTGTATTTACACTTGGTTCAGATGGTAAAGAGTTCACATCGTTGGACAGATTTTGGCTTCCGGCTGTTATCGGAGGGAATAAAGAAGCTTTTGGAACAGCCATTAGTTTAAGTCCTTCCGCATCGTTCACAGATAATCCAATAGATGAAAAAATTAACCTAATTCCTCCTAAATATCTTAAAGGAAAAGAATTTTGGACACGTACTGCGTTTGGCGAAAATGCATTATATTTGAAAGACGGACAAATAAGAGAGGCTTTGGTTACGGAATCGAAAGGGTATTGTCCTGTCATGGAATTAATGATTAATGACGTATATTTTATTTCCGCAGTTCAGGGGGACAAAGCATATTCAGACGGAGTATTTAAAATAATTCCTTCCGAGGAGAAAAAGACGTATTATTTGAAATATGGCCCTGTCGGAAGAACAGATGTAAAGCTTGCCGAAAATATTGAAACCTCTTCACAGCTGAAAATTCCTTATTATTTAGATGAACAGAACGGGGAAAAAGAAAAAAACGAAAATGAGAGAGCTTATTTAATGTCTTTCCTTACAAATAAGGAAACCGGTGAAAGCTACTTTGCCTCACAAACAATACAAAAAGCTCAAAACGGAGAAAGTATATTTGACCTTTCAAATGTTAAAAATGGGAAATATGAGATAAAGTCATGGATAGAAATTTCAGAAAATGAAAACGGAGGAATTTTTCGAACTTCAAAAGTTAAGACTTCATCACTTCAAAAAGGTTATTCGGTAACTTTTGAAGAGGCTGAAAATATAAGATTTTTAAATGAAAAAAATGAAGATTTGACCGGACAATCTGTATTTGTCAGTGAAGATAAACCATTCAGATACATGGCGTATGTGGAAAAAGATTATAATATGAGTCAAATTACAAATAGCTTGACATCTTATGATAATGAAGACTACGAAATTCTTCTCAGTCCATTGCGTGTAACTTCAGCAAATCCATATGCTAGGTCCGATTCAGAAGAGATTCAGCCTTTGGTTGTTGGAGGAGGAATCATTACTCAGGGATTAAATTCGGTTGTCTATGAACCGAGGGAAGCAAAAAATTATTGGGAATATGAAATATCCAATTTAAGTACCAATGTAGCGGTAAGAGCCATGGGAGCCAGAAACTCAAACAGATATAGACTTTTTTTGCCGAGCGAAACAATGAGAGTGTTTTCGGATTTATATATAGATACCCAATCTATCAATTTAAATGTAGTCAATACCGGTCAAACTTTTTCCGCCGGTCAATCGATTGATATTAAATTTTCTCCTAAAATCGGATTTGACATATCTGAGATGACTGTAAAGCTTGTTCCTTCGACTTGGATAGAAAAGATAGACAATAATGGATCAGGGAAAGATATTATAAAAGAAAGCTGCAGAAAAGAATATGATGAAAATTTGGAAGAATTAGTCTTTAAGCGTGAGGGAGACGACTATATTTCAAACAATGCTAAAATACCATCAGATTTAAACTGTGATGTGTATCTTTTTATAGAGGGGTTTACTGCAGAGCAATACAGAATTCTGTTCAGAGGTTCGGGAAATGACGGAGAAATTGCAGACATTTACAGTGTAGGGGAACTTTATTTGATAAATGGGAAAGATAAAACAGCAATTTCAAATGTAGGTTATATTACAGAATGTGGAGAAATAATTAATGTGAGATATTATTTAAAGTCAAGGTATTGCGGAAAAGATAATGCTATTAATCTTACTTATGACAGCGGGAACAAAAGTATCAAGTCCGCACCGCATACAGATACAGAAAATGGGATGGAATATTATGAATGGGAAGGCATTAGCATTGAAGGGAACTATATGTTTTCTTTGGAAGGAATTGTAAAAAGATCTGATCCAAGCATATATTTTTCCGATATAAATTTTACGGTTAACGATGCATATGAAATTGTGGTTGATACTTCGTGTGGGACGAAAGACATAGCTTTTTACGGTGCGGTTTATAGATTTAAAATAAGACCTAAAGAAGGTTATGAGTGGAAAGAGAATGAAGGCTTAAACATAACGACTTCAGGTGAAGAAAATACCGTTATAGGCAATAAAGACGATGAAGGATATTATTATGTAAATATTTATGGAAAAGGCAATAAAGGTATAACGGAAATGATGACGATTTATCTTACAGGGGTTCAAAAGATATCGGGAGAGGGAAACGTATACAATATAGGTTTTCCGGACGCCGGCAATAATCTTAAACTTTATCATGCAGAAGAGTCAGGTTTTACAAAAATTCACACAGCCATTTTGGCAAGCGAATTCCCGACTTTGGATGCTCCAAAAGAGACCTCTTTTTCGTTCGGGGCGGGTGACTTAAACACCGCAGTAAATTTAGATGAGACCAAGAAAACAATAGAAATAATTGAAGAAGGGGATGAAACTTTTTACCGACTTACTCCTAAGCTGAACGATCTGTCTTTTGCCCTTTCTAATGTGGATATGGATTTATTTTTTATAGGAGATGACAACGAGCCACAAACAAATAAACAAAGAGTAAAATGTAGTGCACCTGATTTAAAAGCAAAAATTACCGGTGATACTATAGAAGAAAAAAAAGCATCATCTATATCTGCGATTGTTTCATTATCAACGAGTGATGTTAAAAATGGTGCAACCGGTTCCGTTACAATAGGTAGTGAAAGTTATTCGGGAAGTATTGACGGAAGTACAATACAGGAAGATATTTGTGTGAAAATGAATTTGACTTTTGGAGACAATGATTCATTGACGGGCGTGAGTTTTGAAGACATAAGTGCCTCTGAAGACGAAAATCTTAAGGAAATGAACCGGAAACTTGAAATTAAAGTAGGAACTTTTTCTTTTGTACCGAATTTGGAAGAAACCATTCGAAATTTTAAACCAACTATTTCTGGTGATTATAAAAACGCAGCCAAGCTGGGGAAAGCCACACTTACCAGCAGCAAAGTTATAGATCCTCCCCCCCCTCCGACTCCCCCTTCGACAGATACCGAAAATACGGAAACGGCTGCTCAAGCCGATACGGAAGAGGAAGGAAGCACAGAAGAAACCAAATTACCGAGGTTTGCAGGGACTATGGCGGTGGAACTGGATTGTTCATCACTGGGGACATTGGTGCTTTCTATGGTTCATGATGATCTTTATTTTGAAAATCAAAGTGTTAATTTTAGCTTTGATATGGGATGTGAATTTGAGGGAGAGGGTACGGATAAAGTTAAAAAATGGAGTTTATCACAAGAAATTAAGCCTCTGGATACGGATTGGGATAATGCGTTTGAGTTTGGTAAAACTTTCGAATTTAGTGCGACAAAAACGATTACACTTAAGGTAACACAGATTAATACGGGAGTATTTGAGCAAGAACAAACATTAAACACTAGAAATGGACCTTTAACTTTAATGCGAAAGATGAGTTATTCTTATGGAAGTACAAGTCAACAAATAACAATAACAATGAATATTAAGGGAGAATATACTATTTCACTTGATTCAAGTAACAATCCTACCATTGACCCGGTCAGTTCTGAATTGTCGGTAGAAGATGCCAATATGGCAGGATTTGATGATATAGCAGTAAATTTATTAAGAACTGTTAAAAGAGACGAAATCATAAGCATGGTTGCGGACGAAAATACTATACAGCTTTTAGACTCTTCAAGTGATGACATCGATGATGACTCCAAGGAGGCTCTTATTTGGGTAGATAACGAAGATATGAAAAAACTTACAGGCGGAATGAGGGCTGTAAAATTTTCAGGCAACGTATCAGTACAAAATGATTATGAAATGAATACTAGTACAAAGGCACTTAACAATATTTTTAAAGTATCAAATGCTAAATCTGACAGTAAAGTTTTTGTTACATCTAAAAATAGAAATATTATAAAAATAGCAGGAGATACGAATATTGACCTTGGCAATATGACTGAAATAAAGGGGAAAGAATATAATGGAAGCAATATCCCGGCTGAACTGGATGCCATAAATATTAGTGAACCCGATAAATTATCTGTAAGTAGCGGAAATAATTTTAAACTTGAAATTAATATAACAAGCGATTATGACGGTAGTGACATGGAG
>CAQJOC010000008.1:8014-20573 GCA_948815685.1 uncultured Eubacteriales bacterium
TTAGCTGTAAGACGGACAACAACGCAAATAAAACAATTACCAAAAAAGATAATGAATCAACTGACGATAAAAAGGTTTTTATAATAGAAGGCATTGATAAGGACATAAATATAAAAATTTCAAATATAAAGATTAAAAAATTTAATATTACGTATCCGACAATAGAGGGCATAAAGATTTGTGATTTATGGGGAAATTCAACAGAGGATAAGAGCGGAAAATCATATGCCATTAATAGTCATGATTCAAGCTATGTGACCATACGCCAAATTAACGAAAACAGTGAAAAAGTTTTTCCTGAAAATGAGGATGGAGAATATGGTTTTATGAAACTCACGGAAGCTACTAAGGAAAACGGAGAGATAATTAATATAGCTGATTTTGAAGATGGGAATTTAATTGGATATACTGTAATAATCAATAATGTTACAGGAGATTTGGAACTGGAAGTCAGTGAATCAGACAAATTTCTACCGGCAGACAAAAAATATGAAGTAATATTTAATTATCCGGATTCTGTAAATTTTAATTGGGTGGAAGGAGCAAACAGCAGAGCAATAAAAAGCGATAAGTTAGAAGTTATGAGTGGAACAACGTTAAAATTCACTGTAGATAAACTTGAGGGATGTAGTTATGAGGGAATTACTGTATATGGGACAGAAGGTGAAATGGTCCCTCAGACAGAAACCATAAATGGTGAGACTAAGGAAGTATATACGATTAATGACATAAAAAGAGATGAAGGAATTTTGGTAAAAGTTAAGGGAGAAGTTACCAGAATTAAAAATTATATTAAATTTGATTGGTTAAATCCGGACGAGATGGTCGGGCAACCATTGGATGGAGCCGTAAAAGTTGAACTTCCGGATAGGGAAGACAATTTTGTAAACTGCGGTGTCCCGGTTTATTTCGGAGACGATGTGACATTTTACGTAACGGTTTTGGATAGATATAGTCAAAGTGCGGATGCAATGGAATTAACAAAGTTGTCTTCCGATATTGATTTTACTAAAGATTTATTACAATCTGATTATTCAAAAAGAAAATTTGCATATACAACAAGTGGGGGAATTAGGTCTGAAGAGAAAATAGGCATCAGCCGAATTTCACCTAATATATCTGAAATAGAGTTTGAAGTTTCGAATGGAATAGGTGCCGTATATGATTTGAGCAATGATTCCGAAATAACTACCATAAAAAAGGAGTTATATGAGGGAGAATCTTTTAAATTTTACATTGAAAAAGATGACAGATATGAAATAGAATCAGTGGAGCCAATCAGTTTAGATTTAACTGGCTATCATGAATATAATAAGCTTTCAGAGCTCAAAAAAGAAGATGCGGAAGGGGTAGAAAATGCATATATTATAGAAAATTTGTTCGGCAGAGTTTATATTAAGGTGACTTTAAAATATAAAGTTTACGAAATCTTATTTAAAGAGGGAGAACAGGAAGGCCTTCAAGGGGATGATATAGATGCGGATAAATTTAATATTAAAAGTGTAAGTGGAAACCAAACGGAGCTGATTGATAAAAAGAGAATTATAGTTCCGCATGGGGAAGAAATAACTATAACTTTGGAATTTAATGAAAGATTTGATAAATTTGATGCCGGTAAAACAAATAACGCAAACGCAGATGGAATCGGCAGTATAACCTTGCAAAATCTTGACAATGGTGAAATAAGAAGATTGATAAAAGACCGAAATACCAACGAGCTTCAAATTAAGGTCGTGTTTAAAGGAACAAATACCGTAAAACTTAATTATTTTGAGGTTAACTCTTATTCAATTGATTTTCCGGAAGACCCCAAAGGATATACCATTCATGCTTCGGTAGATGGTAAGCCGGGGGGGCAAATTACTGAAAGTTCTCCCCAAAGTGTAAAAGACGGAAACACTTATGAATTTTATATAAGACCTCTGGGAGGAGGTTTTAGCCCTTCGACTTCCGCTGTTACATTAGTTACTTCAAACGGAGAAAGAATAACTTTGACAGCTGATAGAGATACGATGGATCAGGAGTATATTTTGTATAAAACTCCGGAAATTTACAGAGATGTTACTATCGAAGTTGAATCTAAAAAACAAAAATTTGATGTTAAGCATGAAGGCTATAATGTTTCATTTTATTATCCGGTTTATAAATCAACAGGAGAAATGCTTTATCCTCTTGAGGCGTATGGAAATAAAGCCCCTGATAAAGTAGAATCCGGAGCATCTTGGATATTTTATGTAAAGGCAAATAAGGGATATGATATAAGTGAACTGACGGCAAAAACAAATACGGGTAAGGAGATTATAGACAGGGGAATGGTTAGTGGCATACCGGCAGAAGACGATGAACCGGGATATAATGAATACAGAAAATTTGAGATAGATTCTATCAATTTGGATACAACCGTTTCTGTTGATAATATTAAAATAAAGGAATATCAAATAAGGTTTGAACTTGACCAGACAATGGGACTTTCTGAAAATTTAAAAGATTTAATTACGGTTTATGATGACAGTGGAAATAAATTTTCATGGGATTCTTTAAATAAAGTACTTTACGGAAAGGCTGAACATTTTTCTAAATTCAGGTTTAAGGTTATAATAAATGAAGCATACAGCAAAAGCAATTTAACTTTTACACCTAGGACCGAGAATTCCGAAATTACTGGAGAAACTATCGATGAAAACGGAGAATATTGGGAAGTCAGTGAGTCTCTTATCAATAAGGGTTATGATTTGATTATTACGGTAAGCGGTTTCCAGAGAAACAAATATTTTGTAACCTTTGAGGGTAAAGGAATAATATTTGATGACAACAAAGGAGAGGTTATATCTTCTTGGGACGAGTTTAATCAAGTACAAGTTCCAAATGAGAATAACAAAAAAGAAATTTTGCATGAAACCGGTGAGATTGTATTTAGAGTAAAAGAAAATACAGAAGATGGATACAGTATAGATGGAAATTTGGAAGTAAGGGCTACTAACGGAAGCATATCGAGTTCTTACAGAGAGGGAACAACCTCGGACGGAAAGAAATATAAAGAATATACGCTTGTAAATGTTGTTTCGGATACAACCGTTAACGTAAGCGGTGCCAAGTCTATGTTTTATACAATAAACTTTAAATCGGATTTGAACGAGTCAACTGATGGGGCGGATGTTCCTCCGGTAGGACTAAAGATTTTAGATACTGAAGGACGAAATATTTCATCCGGAATAAGAACTACAAATGGTAGCAATGTAAAATTTTCTATCGTAATGGATACGGAGTACACCCAACTTACACCACAAGTTTATACAGGGTGGGGAACCGCTCAACAAATAGAAATTTTAAATGTAGGAGGATATTATACCGTTGAAAATGTTAAGAAAAACGAGACTGTGACAATAAGAAAACTAGAAGGCAATAAAAATACGTATACCGTAAGTTTTCTCACTGACGGCGATTTTTCTAAAGTTGAATTTGTGTTTCAGTCTGAAAATAAATCCGTAGTACATGGAGGGAATTACAGTTTTAAAATACGTCCAAAGACCGGTTATGGACTGTCGGAAGCGGTTGTAAAAGCGACAAACTGTGAAATTGTTTACTCGCTTAATGATAATAATGATTTGGAAGTAAGTCTTTTAAATGTTATTGCGACTCCGGAGGTATTGGTTAATAATGTTACTCTGAATCTTTATAATGTAAAATTCAACATTTCAGCAGAAGCAGGGGAGACGTTGGACAGTGGTGCGGCGATAGTGCGTGCATATGGGTCTGACAGAAATATAACCGAGGGAACGTATGTGAACTATCAAGAAGATTTGGAATTTAAAATTGAACTTAGTGAAGGATACAGCAATTCTTCCGTTGCTGTAGAATACAAGCAAGGGGATGAGGTCAAATTTACAACCATAACTCCAAACGGAGATTATTATAAAATAGCAAATATTGTTGGAGGAATAACAGTAAATATCGGAGGACTCAAAAAAAATCAATACAGTGTTAGACTTGTTATGAATGCGGTAGATGCGTCTAATGTTGTTTTGAGTCAAGGGACGAATGGTTTACAAGCAAATACTATTTTGCAAAATGTCGTAAAATATGGAGAAAGCTATTCATTTAGCATAACTGCCAAGACTGGTTATAACCTTAATAAGCTGACTGTTACAACCAGAGATGCGGATGTCTCATTGGAACTTTCGGCAGATGGTTCTTCATGTAAGGTTACTTTGGCAAATGTAAAAGGTGATTTAAATTCCGTAAATATAAGCGGTATAAATAAAAATTTATTTTTGGTTTCGTTCCCCGACATAGAAAACATTTCCGTGTATGATGACTATGGTAAGGAAATAACGACAACGGGAAAAGAAGTTGCTTATCAAGGCAGTGTACGATTTACACTTGAACCGCATGAAGGATATGACCAGAAAAAAGGAAAATGGGTAGTACAGTATGGCGGAGGAATTATAAACAGTGCTTTAAATGAAGCAGGAAAAGATTCATGGACTGTTAGAAATATTATGGAGGATGTCGAAATAAAAGTTACAAATGTTGAGATAAATACGTATGAAGTAAAAATGAAAGGAAATAATGTTACTTTTTGTAATTCTGTGACCGATGTACCGATTGTACAAGGAAAAGAAAATATAGTTCAGCACAACGGACGTTACACTTTTAAAGTTAAAGCGGATACCGGATGGGATCTTTCAAACATGCATATAGAGTCGGATGTAGGAGACCTTTCGGAAGAAAGTAGGGGAGATAAAGAGGCAATTTATACTTTAGAAAACATTAAAAAAGATGCCACTGTAAACGTGCGGATTGACCAAAGTAAAATTGAATTAACGTTTATTCCCGGAACCGGAATAATTTATCAGGAAAAAGAGGGGATAAGTGAAATTACAGGAAAACAGACTGTAACATATGGAAATACATTTGAATTTATAGTCAAAGCATTACCCGGATATGACATAAACACATTGAAAGTTAAAATGGGAGAAGAAGAACTTCGTTTTAAGGAAGGGACAGATGAATATCGCAAATTTGCACCTGAAAATCTTACACAAGATTATGAAATAAGTACTTCCATTGAAAAGAAAAAATATACTGTGACTGTTCCGGTTGTCGATGGAGTCAGCTTTTATGAAAATAATGAACAAATAAAAGGCGGAGATTTCATAACGGTAAGATACGGAGACAGGTTTAGATTTAGAGTTGTACTTGATGAAAAGCATAATCAGTCATCGATAGTGGTAAAGTCTAACATTAAAAGACAGGAAAACGGACAGCAAACCACATTAAGTACTGTGCTTTCGGCAATAGATGGATTTTATACCATTACGGAGATATCGGATAATATAACTATCAGTGTAGAAAACGTGGAAGTAAACAGGTATAAGGTTAATTTGGTTGAAGGAGTGGGAATTCAATATATGAATTCCGGCGGAGGTCAGACAGATATAAAAGGAATTCATGTGGTGGAATACGGTGAATCATTCTCATTCAAAATTTCCCCTCTGGAAGGCTATGAATTATCTAAAATGGTTGTCAATGTACAGGGAGAAAATGGAAATACTTCCTCAATAACTCCGTCCGGAGGTGTGTATTCAATAACAAATATAAAGGAAAATAAAACGGTAACAGTTAGAGACCAGGCTGTTGTTCAGTATAAAGTAACTTTTGCACCCGCTGACGGAGTAACATATATGAATGACACAGGGAATAATATTAAGGATCCGATACTTGTAAATCATGGAAATAACTTTGAATTTTCAATAAGTATAGCAGATGCATATGATGAGTCCATTCCCATGCTTGAAACCTCATCTTCAAAATCTCAAATAAGTAAAATGTCAACGGGGAGATATATGCTTACAAATGTAGTGGAAGACATGACAATTAAGACTTTAAATGTTTCCAAAAACAGATATACGGTTACCCTCAAAGAAGTAACCGGAGTAATATATAAAAGTATGGATGGGAGAATTTTAACCGGAGACCAATCTGTTGAACATGAAGAAAGTTTCCAATTTAGAGTTGACCTTCATCAGGCTTATAGTGAATCTATCATAACAGCTATGTTGGGAAATGAAAAAATAAAACCTGAAAGTGATGGTTCCTTTTTAATAACCGGAATTATGGAAAATAAAACTGTCACGGTTACGGGAGTGGAAGAAAATCCGGAAGTTAAGCTTATCAACATGATAAATGCTTTAAGAGATGAAATAAAAGACGCCACAGATGTTGACGCAGTGGTTGAAGCAACAAAATTTTACAATCAGCTTTCAGATGCTCAAAAGGCAAGGGTAACCAATTTAGACAAGCTTTTAAAACTTCAGAAAGAAGCTGGAACATTTATTCATTCAACAAATGATATTACAGTCGAAGGTACAGACTGGTATATAAAACTTGTAGCAATACCGCTGTCTCCGAGTTCCGATGAAATGGGGAGAATTTATGGCAAACTAAATACGGAATTTGTGCTTTCTCTCTACAATATTTACCTTTGGAACATGATGACAGAGAAAAAATATGAACTTCCCGAAGGTCAAAAGGTAAAAGTTGCAATTCCTACGCCGGATCTTAAATATTTTAAAGATACCTTTATAGTGCATGAGAAGTCGGACGGAAAACTTGAATATTTGCCTTTAACACATGAAAAAGGAATGACTTTATTTGAAATGACCTCATTCAGCCCAGTAGGAATGGCTGCAAAAAGAAAAGTCGATGATGCACACTCTTCATTTTTTGACGCCGTCGGTACAAACGTAAATGAAGTAAAGAAGATTATTTCCAGTGTATTTAAGTTTGGAAATTCATCTTCGGATTCTCAAGAGGAAGAACCTGAGACTGAAGAAAGCAAGACTCCGAGTGGCATATTTGATTTCGGAAATGAAAACATAGATGAAAAATTTAAACAGGGGAATGGTGGGCTTAGTAGAGATAGTGCTTTGAGGCTTCTTATAATATTGGCTTTAGGACTTATTATATCTATAGTAATTACTTTATTTGTAAATAAAAGGAAGTCCGGAAGTGAAGATCCGAATAAATTTGAGATAGTTGAACATGAAACTTTAAAAAAAGAACAAGAAAATCAGGCTGATTTACCCTCGGAAAAGGATGATTCCACAGATGACGATTCCCATGACGAAAAATAGGTTTAGAATTTTTACTTTGGCTCTTTATTTTAAAGAATATAAAAAAGTAAACAAGGCCTGAATGGTTTTGAGGCATAAAAAAGCACACATTATCGTATTTAATTTACATTAATGTGTGCATCTTTAATTTTATCTGTTTTTAAATAGTTATTTAATTGTATCTTTTTATTATAGCCTTCCGAGACCTATACAAAATTTACATACTGCCAGCTGATTATTAATATTTTTATTTATCAAATTTTTGGTTTCCTCAACTATGTCTCGAATTTGCAAAAGTTTTTTTATGGAAATTTTGCTAAACTCCGAATATTCTTCAAAAATTTCTTTTTTTTCACGTTTTATACACATCTCAGAAACAATATATTCCATTTCTTTTATAACTTTTCCAAAATTTTCTTTATTTTTAGCCAAACCGGCAGTAGCCTTTAAAATGGAAAAGTCACTTTCTTCAGAAGCAGCTTTTAAGATTTCTTTAATTGTTTCTTTTATTTTGGCCGAAGATTTTTCCGTATGTTCATCACTGATGGTGAAAATTTGTGTTCTTGACCTAATTGTCGGAAGCATTAAAAAACGAGATTGACAAATTATTATGAATTTTACTTTTTCAGGCGGTTCTTCCAATATTTTCAAAAAAACATTTTGTGACGGTTCATTCATTAAGCCTCCGTCACTTATTATGTAAACTTTATACTTTGCTTCGTTTGGAGATAAATAAGCATCAAGTCTTAAATTTCTGATATCATCGACTCTTATTGATTTATATCCGGGGTTAACCGTTATAATATTTACATCGGGGTGCGAACCTAAATCTATTTTCCTGCATGCTACACATTTATTGCAAGGTCGATTTTTTTCGGCAAGCTTTAAGCCCTTCTTTTATAACATCTCCGGTTTCCAGTAAAACAGAATGTGCAAGTCGTCCTTCCGACGCTAATTTACATAAATTTTTTGTTTTTTCATTCATCTTTTTAAATTTACACCTTTAATAATATAACTTTGCTCCGCAATATGTTTTTATTTAAACTTTTTATCAATCTTTTTATCATTTACTTATTTTATATCATTTTGTTACACCTTTTTATATCTATCTACATCTAAAACAAATATCGTTGCTCCTCCTATGGTTACTTCAAAAGGAAGCATGGACGGGATTCCCAGTTCTGGAGGTATGGCATTTGGCATTAGCTGTGTTCTTTGGCTACTGCATTTTGATATTATCGAAATAACCTGATCAACTTTATGATCTTCTATTCCAATCATTAAAGTTATGTTTTTATGGCGAAGAAATCCGCCTGCTGTTGAAAGTTTGGTTACCTGTATGCCTTTCTCATTTAATGCATCGACAACCATATTGGAATCATTTTTACTCATGATTGATATTACTAATTTCATAATAACCTCTCCTCACAAGATTTATATTAATCAAGTTTATATTAGCCCAATAATTAAAAAAACACAAATCAAAAAAATAATAAAGTGATTAGAAATTTTCCATCATAGTATAAAATAAAAATTATAAGAAAAAGACTTGAAAACCGAAAAAATATTTCAAATCATTTATTTTTTGGTTTTATTCTTTCAAAAAGAAAAACCATTGACCCTTACGAAAAAATATGATATAATTTTAAAGCCGCTTATTGCAGGTCAAAAATGATTATTCTACCTGGCAGTAGCGAGATATAAAAAGGTAGGTGCAATACCGTGATGTATGCAGTATTGGAAAGTGGAGGAAAACAATATAAAGTTAAAAAGGGCGATATAATTTATGTCGAAAAACTTTCAGCCGAAAAAGGAGATTCAGTCGAGTTCAAAGTTTTAGCCCTTGGCGATGAAAATAGTTTTAAAGCCGGTAATCCTTATATTGATTCAGCTAGAGTTTTAGGAAATTTATTAGAAACTAAAAGAGGAAAAAAATTGACAGTGTTTACTTATAAGCCTAAAAAAAGCTGTAAGCGTAAGATGGGACATCGTCAATGGCAGACGAAAGTAGAGATAAGTGAAATCGTTGCAGACGTTAGTTCTTATGCTTAATGTGAAATTTCATGTTTTACCCAATGGGAAAATTATCGGATTTTCAGTTTTGGGACACTGTGGATATGAAGAAAGCGGAAAAGATATAGTTTGTGCCGCAGTTTCTTCAGTGGTTTATATGGTAATTAACACGTTTACCGATATACTGAATATTGAGGTTAAAAATCTATTTATTGAAGAAGGCAGACTAGAATTTATTTTAAACGAAAACGATGAAATACAAGCGAGAACCTTACTGGAAGGTCTTAAGCTTCATTTAGTGGGATTAGAAGAGATGTATCCGAAAAATATTCAGATAAATTATGTGGAGGTTTGATTATGTTAAAGATAGATATACAATTATTTGCACATAAAAAGGGATTAGGTTCAACTAAAAATGGCCGTGATTCAAATCCTAAATATTTAGGGATTAAGCGTTCAGATGGGCAGTATGTTCTTGCGGGTAATATTTTGGTTACTCAGAGAGGAACTAAAATTCATCCAGGAAAAAATGTAAAAAGAGCCTCAAATGATTCTCTTTTTGCTCTTATTGATGGACGAGTAAAATTTGAACGTTTAGGCAGAAATCGCAAAAAAGCAAGTGTATATGCTTGTGAATAAGAATAATATCTTGAAGAAAGGTAGTATAGGGGGCTTTTTATTAAAGCTTGTTTACAAAAAAATATGATATAAATCGTACAAAAATTTAACGATTTAATCACTGTTTTTGGCATAGTATATTTTATAGCTTAGAAATATAACAATCTTATTTTAAAGTTGTTTGTGAGTAAAATCTGAAATTGATAACAGTTTTGCTTTGATTAGTTATTTTTTATTTGAAAATATTAAGAATAATTAAAATTATAAAATAGACGGAAAGATAATAGAACTGAGAAAATGTTTGCGAATATTTATAGAGAATAGGTGTTAAAACAGTGTTTGCGGATGTAGCAGTGATAACAGTTAAAGCCGGAGATGGCGGTAATGGTGCCGCTTCATTCCATAGAGATAAATTTACTGCTTCTGGAGGACCGGATGGCGGAAATGGCGGAGATGGCGGAAATATCATATTTCAAGCTGAAAAAAGCCTGTCTACATTAATTGACTTTCGCTATAAAAAGAAATATATTGCTCAAAATGGAAAAGATGGCCAGTCAGGAAAGCGGACGGGAAAAAGTGGAGATGATTTGATAATCAAAGTACCGCAAGGGACACTGATTAAAAATAATATAAACGATAAACTAATTAAAGATTTGTCCGATTTCGAGCAAATTGTGATAGCGAAAGGAGGAAAAGGTGGAGCTGGAAATATGAATTTTGCTACACCTACCAGACAGTCTCCTCGGTTTGCAAAGGCAGGCACTGAAGGGGAAAAATTAGAGTTGAAATTAGAACTAAAATTGATAGCTGATGTTGGAATTATAGGTTATCCTAATGTAGGAAAATCGACGCTTATTTCCGTTGTAAGTGCGGCAAAACCCGAAATAGCCAATTATCATTTTACTACACTTTCGCCTGTTTTGGGAGTGGTAAAATACAGCGATGATGTCTCTTTTGTGATGGCGGATATACCCGGTCTGATAGAAGGGGCATGGAAAGGCGTTGGACTGGGGCATCAATTTTTAAGACATATAGAACGATGTAAAGTATTTTTACATGTTGTTGATGTATCGGGAAGTGAAGGTAGAAATCCGTTAGAAGATTTTGAAGTTATAAACAAGGAACTAAAAAATTACAATCCAAAATTATTAAAAAGACCTATGCTTGTGGTTGGAAATAAATGTGATATAGCAGATAATAGTTCTGTGGAAACGTTCGAAAATTATGTAACGGATAAAGGATATAAATTTTTTGGCATAAGTGCTGTTGCACATAGAGGAGTTAAAGAATTAGTTGATTATATTGTGCGGATTTTGTCGAATTATCCTTCTCGAATAATTTTTGAACCTGATAACTCATTTATTGATAATGAGAATGAAACAGTTCAGGAAGATATAAAAATTGAATTAAAAAATGGAGTTTATAATGTTGTGTCAAACAATAAACTTAAAAGGTTATTAAATTCTGTAAATTTTTATGACTATGACTCTATGAAATATTTTCAAAGGATGTTGGTTAAATATGGAGTTATTAAGGCTTTAAAAGAGGCCGGCGCTCAAGAAGGAGATACCATTAAAATATGTGAGACGGAATTTGATTTTTTTGAATAATTGTGAGGTGGACATATCTGATTAAAAATATCGTTGGATTTAACGAAAAATGTTCTCAAAAACTAAATTGTTTTAATTTAAATCCTTTGAAGTTGGCATTTTTAGGGGATGCAGTCTTTGAATTATACATAAGGGAACGTTTAATTTTTAAATATGACGAAAAGCTTGGAAATTTAAATAAAAGGAAAAATGAACTCGCATGCTGTAAAGGTCAGTCTCAGATATTGGACATGATATTTTCGTCTTTAACCGAAGATGAAACAAAAGTATACAAAAAGGGATGCAATGTAAAGATAAAGAATTTTTCAAAAAAATCAAGTATAATTGATTATCGTAGGGCAACAGGATTGGAATGTTTGCTTGGATATCTTTATATAAATGGAAATATAGAAAGAATAGAACAGATTTTAGAAAAAATACATGAATTATAAAATGAAATATTGACTTTAATGCAAAAAGAGTTTATAATATTATTAAAGGAGGAAGATGTAATGACTACATTCGGGAAGGTTTCAATAGGGGCTTTGGTGATGGCTGTGTTTATATGTGGTGCAATAACTTGTGTAGAAAAATTGAAAAAAAGCATAAAAGATCTTAAAGCCTGCAAGATTTCGGTATCGACTAAAGCATCTGAAAAAAAAGAAGATAAAGGAAAGGATACTGAAAATATAGTATCTTCGGAAGAGAAGAATGCGGAAACTAAGCCTAAAAATGAAAAATCAGATGAAGAAAAAGCAAATCAGGAAAATAAAAAAGAAAATTCGGAAGTTGCTCAAAATCAAAAGGAAGAAATATAAATAGGACAAAATTTATAATAATTTAAAAAAGTTAAGTCCCTATAAATGCGAACTATGAGGGTGACATGCAGGTGATAGAATATATTTTTATAAGGAGGAAAAAATCTTGACTCAAGCTGTAAAGAAAAAAATATCTGAAATTTTTGGTAAAATTGTAGCTGTTGCAGCGGTTGTGACTGCTGTGGCTGGTGTATTAAAACTGACCGTAAAATTACCTTATATATGTGACCAATTGAGTCACGCAGACTTATCTGGTAAAAGTTTTTGGGAAAAATATAAATTTGTAATTTCACTAGCTTGCTAGAAAATATAAACTATTTTGTCGAAATTTGGTATTTTTTAATCAATAATTTATTTAGTCGAATTCTATTATATCGTTGGATAAATATAAAAGGAAGATTGGTTA
>CAQJOC010000008.1:20603-24890 GCA_948815685.1 uncultured Eubacteriales bacterium
GAATTGCATAGCCCAGCGAATTTATTAAAAAAGATATTAATATGAATAAGCAACACATTAAGTGATTCCATTCAGCTCTGCAAGTCTCGAATATAAATTGGTGTATGTAATCTGGAGACATATTTGAAATTTTTATTAAACGGCGCTTCGAAAAGCCGTTTTTACCTATATGCTGTGGTAAGGAGTCTTTCCATTTCTTTATATGAAGAATATCAGTATAAAATTTTCCACCATTTTCCCAAGATTTTTCTTTAAACATATAGCGATTGGGGTCAAGGAATTTTTTATCGATATTTACTGAAAAAAGAAAAATAATCATATTCCAAATTATTATAAATAGAACATTATTTATTATTATTTGAAATGATAAATAACTGTTTGACATCGCTAAGTCTTCACCTTATTACTTTATATTTTTAATTTTTTGGAGAGCTTGTTCAAATTTATCTTCAGCAGATTTTATATTATTTTTGCGTTCATCTCCTAAAGGAGCCGGGACGCTACTTCGATAAAGTTCAAGACCTTCTTTATATAAATTATAAGCTTCCATCATACTTTTATAATGCTTTTCAGCTTCGTCTGGAATTTTTGAACCTAAGTCGTTTTTGAGATAATCTATTATTGAGATTGCACTATCAATAAGATTATTAAGGCGTTCTTTTGCAGATTCTGTTCCGCTGTAAGTTTCAATTTGGTCTAAAATTTCATCTATTTCGTTATTAAACTTGGCATTACATTCAACAATTTCTTTCATGTATTCTGCCATGGTAATTTTCTTATTATTTTGAAAAGAGCATCCATTTAAAAAAATAAGCAAAAGCCCACAAAAACAAAGAAACTTAAATTTATTTTTCATGTAAAAAGCCCCTATAATTTATATTTTCTCTATCTGTTAAATGTTATCATATATATTTTTTTATGTCAATGACGTTGGCTAAGATGGAACGAAAATTAATTTTGCTTCAAACTTCATTTTAAGGTAGGGTCTATTATATATTTTGTGATAATTCGTAGATGAGGCAAAGCAAATGGGTTTCCTGAGAAATCAATGTGTATAATCTCAAACAGGCTGGAGGTAAAATCATAAATTAGGCTAATTTCAAAAAAATTGCAAACTTTTAAGTCGAAAAGGTAACCTTTAGAAAGTATAATGGTTGAACTAAATTAATTTTGCAGGAGGTCTAATGAAAGAAAAAAGGATAGTCATACTTTTTTAATTTTATGAAAAATATTTTTACCTTTTCAAATTTTTATTATTATTTTGTTTTTATCATTCTACTTTAGCCATTTTTCAGACAAGCTATAATACAAATTTATTTAATAAATACTCATCTTTCACTGTTTTTCCAACTTCTTTGTTTTATTATATAATTCACTTATATTTTATTTGTATAGTTAAAACAGGAGCGATGCAATATGATAGGTATTATTTGTGCTATGGAAGAAGAAATTGCGGGAATTAAAAGTGAATTTGATTCATTGGATGAAAAACCCGTAAGTGGCAATGTAATTTTGGACAGGTTAAAAAAAGGAAAATTTTGCGGAAAAAAATGTGTTTTAGGTTTAAGTGGAGTCGGTAAAGTGTATGCCGCAATATGTACCCAAACAATGATACTTAAGTATCATCCGAGGTATATTATAAATGTTGGAATGGCCGGAGGAATAGGAGAAGAAATCAATATTTATGATTTGGTAATTGCAAAAAATGTTGTTCAATATGACTATGACATTTCTACTTTTGGAGATAAAAAAATAGGTCAGATAAGTGGCTTTGATAATCGTGAAATACCATGTAGTAACAGTATTATAAAGATTGCCGAAAAAGTTTCAAAATCACTTAATATAAAAAGCCATGTTGGAAACGTTCTTACAGGGGATAGTTTTTTAAGCGACAGTATTAAAGCAAAAGAACTTAAAAATGAATTTAATGGCGTAGCTTGTGAGATGGAATGTGCAAGTATAGGACAAGTTTGCCAAATAAATAAAGTTGAATTTGGAGCTTTGAAAGTTATATCCGATAAAGCGGATACAAAGTCGGTTGTCGATTTTCAAAAGTTTCATGTCGAATATCCACAAATTATAAATAAATTAGTCGCAAAAATTATCTCTGAATTGTAACTAATTGTAATTAAGCGATATATTATTTTGCATATTAATAAATTATATGTGAGTTTTCAAGAGTTTCAACAAACTTTTCAACATTATTTACATTTAATTGCTTTATTTTAAAACATTCTTCTATGCTAAAAGATGAATAAATATAAACATTACATTTTTTAGACAAAATTTGAAAAGGAGATTGTTTTATTTTTATCATTTTTAAATGAATGATGGGAATAATTGCCTCATAATAAAAAAATCTTCTGTATGCTCTAATTTTAATTGTTTCGGAAGTTAATTTTAAATGAGACTTTTTGAAAGAGTAGACTCTTATAAATATTAGATAAGCACTTATTAGAAGTGATAAAAAAATAATAGCTTTATTTATTGGTACAGGTAAAAAAGCGGAAATTCCCCAGGTTAAAATTTCGAATAAAATAGGAACATAAAGATAGCTTGGAAGAGCCTTTTTGTCGGGATAAATTTTAAATATTTCTTGATTTGAAGATTTTTTCTCAGAAAAAGAAAAATTGTTTCCAAACTTTGAATCTACTAACGCAACAACTAAAGTACGACTTCCGGATTTAACTTTCGCAGTATGTATATACATAATTTTTTTATTGAAACATATATTTATAAGATTAGCTTTAAATGATATTGCATAAATATTGGCAACATCTATTATCGAAATTGAAGAATACACAGCCCCTTTTTGTAAAATAAGTCTATTTCTTGATTTTTTTATAGATAAATCCCATAATTTTATTATATTTATTAAAAAAATTAATATAACTACTGACAATATAATATAAGCTATTGGTGATATAATTGAACTAAGCTTTGTTGGATTAATAAAAATTGGTGCATTTTTATTAATTATGGTGCTTATTTTTATTCCCAATTGATTTTGAAATTTTTTTAAAATTGAAATTCCCAGAATTGCAGAAAAAATAATATTATTATATGAAAAAGATAATAATATGAGGTCATAAAATTTTATTTTATTAAATATTATTTTTAAATCTTTTTTAATTAATTCTTTTTTTAAATCTTCGACTTGGTTTTTTCTGAGAAAAATACCTTTTTTTAGATATCCTAATCTCCTATTAAATGTAAAGAATGTTTTATATGCTTTAAAAAATTTTGTAATCAATGTCTGCTCGAAAGAAATTACGGGAATATCCGAAAGATTTATGAGTATTTCTTTTTTTGTCAATATACCGGATTTAAAAATTACTTCGTTGTTTTTAAAAGATATTTTTTCATTAAGATATATCCAAAATTTCAAACAAACAAGTACCGAAAAAATTAAAATAGAAAAAATGTAAAAATATAATAAATATGATACAGAAGATAAAACGGATAAATTTCTTAAAATAAATCTTAAAGTAAATTCTAAAATTAAAGGAATTGAAAATATATAAGTCAAATTCTTTATTTTAGAAATAAAACTATATACATGAAGTCTTTTAACTTTTGTTTTCATTTTTTCTCATTACCTCTTTAAATATAGTGTAGGCCAATAATTTGATAAATATAAATTTTTAGAACATTTGAAAGTTTAAAAATTTTATAAAATATAGGGAAGGGGGGAAAAATAGATATATTAGTCTAAAAAAGTAAGGTAAAATTAAAATAAAAAAGAGAGAAAGATTATGGAATAAATTATACAAAAAAGAGAAAAAGAAAAAATGAAGTTGACAAAATAAGATAATAGTGATAAAGTGAAATAAGCATATGTGTGGCATATGCGAAGATATAGGACCTTGAAAAGGGAAGAAAAGAGCAGGAAAAAGCGAGTGTGAAAAAGAGCACTTGCAGTTAAGAAATAGAAAGAAGAAAGAAAAGGAAAAAAGAGCGCAAGGGGAATGCCTAAGGCACTGGGAGCCGAAGAAGGACGCAGCGGACTGCGAAAAGCCACGAGGAGCCGTAAGCAGGCAAAGATACGTGGGTATCCGAATGGAAAAATCCGGCTGGCAGAAGGCCAGTCATCATGAGGTGAATAAATAGCCGCATGAGGGGAACCGCCTGAACTGAAACATCTAAGTAGGGCGAGGAAAAGAAATCAAAAGAGATTCTGTGAGTAGTGGCGAGCGAAAGCGGAAGAGGCCAAACTTGTTATAGAAATATGGCAAGGGTAAGGACAACAAAAAGTAGCAGAAGGATATAGAGGAACGGTATGGGAAG
>CAQJOC010000009.1:0-7964 GCA_948815685.1 uncultured Eubacteriales bacterium
ACTGGGATATTCACCATGTATGAAGTGCACGGAATAAAATTCTAGAAAATTTTTATAGTATAATTAAATAAATTTAAAAATCTTTTCTTATTAACATGACTGCAAAATTAAATTTTAGATTTTTAGTCTTAATTACTACCATGTGTACATTTTCGAAATAGCGATAAAAATGTTAGACAAAAGCTTAAAACAAAAGATTGGGGATAAGTATGAGACAGTTTAAATTAGATAACAGGCTTCAAACTTGTGCAAATTTTATCACAGATGGAGCTGTAATAGCAGACGTAGGTACTGACCATGCATATTTACCGATTTGGCTTGTCATGAATAATAAAATTAAAGGTGCAATCGCAAGTGATATAAATATTTTACCTTTAAAAAGAGCAGAAAAAAATTTAAAAAAATATAATATAAAAGACAAAATAAAGCTTTTACAATCAGATGGTCTTAAAAAAATTAATCCTTGGGAAGTCGATGAAATAGTAATATCAGGAATGGGAGGAGAATTGATAGCTCAAATAATAGATGCTGCTCCATGGGTTAAAAATGAAAAAAAGCGACTGATTTTACAGCCCGCTTCTTCCGAATCAGATTTAAGAATATATCTTAGAGACAACAGATTTAAATTAGAGAAAGAAAAAGCCATTATTTCTTTAGGAAAAATTTATACGGTTATTAGTGTCGTTTACACGGGAAAAATTGAAAAAACAGCAATTGAGTATCCTTATGTGGGAAAAATATATGAAAAAATTGATGAAGAATCAGTAGCATATTTAAAAAGACAAATTAAAGATTTGGAAAATAAAAATAAAGGTAATTTATTAAGAGGTAATATTAATGAATACTTTTCGAATTCGTGTATAATAAAAAAAATAAGAGAAATTATTTCATATTGCGGAGGAGATAATTTTGGAAGTTAAAGTTAAGGATATATATAATTTTTTAGACAGTATTGCTCCTTTTGATACAGCTATGAATTTTGACAATTGCGGACTTCTTGTTGGTAATATGGACGAAAAAGTCAAAAGCGTTTTACTTTCGCTTGATATAACCGCAGATGTAATTAATGAGGCAAAAAGACTTGGAGTAAATTTGATTATAAGCCATCATCCCGTTATTTTCAGTCCGATAAAAAAGTTGAGTTTTGACTCTGTTCCAGGAATACTTGTAAAAAACAATATTAATGCGATTTGTGCACACACGAATTTGGATATGGCACATGAATGCGGAGTTAATACATGTTTAGCAAATGCCATAGGACTAAAAGATATTGAACCTTTATGTGTAGAAAAAATAAAAGAATACAAAAAAATAGTAGTATTTGTCCCTGAAAATGGTGCAAACAAGGTAATAGATGCCATGTGTGAAAACGGTGCGGGAAAACTCGGCAACTACTCAAAATGCTGTTTTATTACAAAGGGAGAAGGACGATTTCAACCGGGAAAAAATGCCAATCCTTATATTGGTAAAATAGGTGTGTGTGAAAAGGTTCCAGAAGTAAGAGTTGAATTAATATGTCCGAAAGATAAAGTACGTTCAGTCATTAAAGCCATGATTAGCGTCCATCCATATGAAAAGCCGGCATTTGATATTTTCAGTGAAGATGATTTCATATGTGAGGAATTTTCATGTGGTTTAGTGGGAGTTCTCGAAAATGAGATGTCGGGAAAAGAGTTTGCAATGCTTGTGAAAAAAAATTTAAATTGTTGTGGCTTAAGGTATACGGAAATTAATCGTAAAATTAAAAAAGTCGCGGTTTGTTCAGGAGCTGGCGGGAGCTATTTAGAATTTGCAATCCAAAAAGGAGCAGATGCTTTCGTCACAGGAGAAATAAAACATCATGAAATATTAAATGCAAACAAATTTGGAATTTGTATAGTTGACGCAGGTCATTTCAAAACGGAAGATATTGTTTTTGAAACATTAAAAAAATTTTTAGAAACTGAATTTTATATGATAAAATTTTATAAAAGCGAAGATTTTACGGACGGAATAAGATATCTGTGAGGGGGAAATTGAAATGTCTTTAGACGGAATGCTTTTAAGACATCTTTGTGTGGAATTAAGAGAAAAAATTATAGGTTTAAGAATAAATAAAATATATCAGCCGGCAAAGCATGAAATAAATCTTGTTTTAAGAGGCCAGGGCAATGTGTATAAACTTGTGATTTCTGCAAGTGCCGACGCTCCAAGGATAGGTTTGACAGAACAAGATATTAAAAATCCCGAATCCCCTCCTGCATTTTGTATGCTTTTAAGGAAAAAAATCTTATCATCAAAGGTTACTGAAATAGAACAGAAAGCTCTTGAAAGGGTAATTTGTATTAAATTACAGTCAAGAGATGATATGGGAAATGAAATATATTATAAGCTTTTAGTGGAAATAATGGGAAAACACAGTAATATAATTCTTATAAAAGATGACGGAAAAATTATTGATGCCATTAAACGTATTACAGCCGAAATATCTTCAAAAAGGACTGTAATTCCGGGAGCAATTTATTTTGAACCTCCTTCGCAGGGAAAATTATGTATTTTAGACGTACGGAAAGAGGAAATATTAAAAAAAATATTTTTCAGCGAAATAAATGATGAAGAACATATGCAAAAAACATTTCGCTCTGCAGTTTTATCAGCCTTACAGGGGGCGTCCGGAGCAGTTTGCGATTGGTTAGCTGAAAAAATCGGATGCAGTGGAGATATAAAACTATTTGAGATGAGCCCTTTTATGAAAGAAAATTTGTCAAATCATCTGTCAGAGCTTACTGAAATAGTAAAAAATGCAGAAGGACTTCCCTATATAATAAAAAATAGAGATAGCAAAACAGACATTTCGTTTTTAGAGATTAAAAATACTTCCTGCGAGAAGTATGGTTCATTTTCACAGCTAATAGATACTTATTATTCGGAAAAAACAGCACAAGAACGTCAAAACTCGAAAGTAGGGGCACTATTTAAGAAAATTGAGCATTTAATTTTATCCAGAAAAAAGAAGATATCAATTCAAGAAGAAGAAATTAAAAAATGTGAAGGCAAAGAAAAATTTAAATTGTTTGGAGATTTGTTGACATCAAATATTTATAAGATAAAAAAGGGAATGGAAAAAATTGAGGTGGAAAACTTTTTCTCCGATACTTCCGAAACTGTTAAAATACCTCTCGATAAAATGCTTGGTGGGGCGGAAAATGCACAAAGATATTATAAAAAATATAAAAAACAAGGAAATGCTCAAAAAGCTTTGACAATACAGATTGAAAACGCTAAAAACGACATAAATTATCTGGAAAATGTTTTGGATTCTCTAAACCGATGTGAATCTGAAAATGAAATCCGAGAAATACGTGCTGAACTCGGGGAACAAGGATATATACGTTTTAAATCAAAGTCTAAATTAAAGGTACGTTCTAAGGCTCTAAGTTTTATAGAATTTACATCTCCGAGCGGATACAAAATTCTGATAGGAAGAAACTGCAAACAAAATGAAAAACTGACTTACAAAACGGCTGGCAGAAGAGATATGTGGTTTCATGTAAAAGATGTGCCCGGAAGCCATACGATTATGCTCACAGGCGGACAGGATGTAAAAAATGAAGACATTGTTTTTGCAGGAAAGTTATGTGCCCAGCACAGCAGTGCAAGAGATTTATCAAATGTTCCGGTAGATTATACTTTTATATATAATGTAAAAAAGCCAAATGTATATAGGCCCGGTATGGCTGTTTATAAGGAATATAAGACAATATATGTAACTCCAAATAAAAGGAATGTATAGTTAGACAATTTCAAAAGTGGAAAATTGTTCACCTGTAATCTTTTATTGTGCAAAATCTAAAAAGCTTGTCTAAAATTTTCTGAGTAAGAAAAGCAACAAAGGCAAGTAATGTCATTTTAAGTAACAAATAAAAAATTCTTTTGCAATTTTCCAAATATCAAATATGGCGGTTATTTTCAAGCCAAACAAATGTACGCTCAACAATGGTCCAACCTTGAAAGTTAGACCAATAATCTGACTTAAGGATATCGGTTTAGTTATGAAGAAATACAGTTATAGCTGTTTCGGTTTGAAATAACTTTATTTCAATTCTAGTAAAAAACTTGAAAGTGAAAAAATCTCACATCTTTATGCAAGTCGTGTTGTCTGGCTTACACCTTAGTCATCTGCTAAAAATAAAACTTAAAATATTATATGTAACTGGAGTACGCATTAAATCTAAAAATTTCCTTACTGTTCAAAATGATTAATTTGGGCTATTTTAAATCACAGTAGATATCAAGGTATTAAGAAAATAAATAGATTGTTAATCGTATATATTTAAATATATTTACAAAAATAGACAAACATTTTTTATATGGAAATAGTTATATAATCTCTATTCGGCGTTTACCATAATATAAACTTATATTATGTATTAAGAATTCAATTGCTATTTTCTCCAGTAAAGTATGCTTTATAATCTATAAGATACAGCAACCTTACTTTGAAAATTTCCGTAAAAAAACGGTTTAACAAGTTTTAAAAATTTTTCGCCTCATACAATCAGGTATATTATATTGGGATTTTTTATAATATAAGTGATAGAAGCCGGAATATCTATTATTAAAAAATATGTCAAGCTCATGAAAACGCCTAGAAAGCAAGGCTGTATTGCATTTACCTCCGGCGTGATGATAAGCACAGTAAAGTTTTATAAACATATCTTTATTTATATTTTTCATATATCTTTTGCCATCAGGTTTAGAAAAAATTGTCAAATAACTGCAATGGCAATATCCTGTTTTTCCTTGAGCAGTTTTCACTAGGTACCAATCATTGTTATATTTATCCAAATTTAAAATTTCTACTCTTTCTCTATACGGAAGCACTGCTATCTTTTTCGAATATACAGAAGCACCGGAGCGAAGATTAAGGCCATTTTTTGATGTTATTTCTCCTAAAAATTTAGAGCTGTTACTATTCTCTTCGGCGGGTATAGACAATATCAAATTTTTAAGTTTGCTGTTTCCGGTTATCCAGCCCGTCCCCAGATTGTATGTAAAACTAAGCAAAGCATCAAATTGTTGTTGATTTAAATAAATATTGTTATTTATTAAAAATTTATTTAAAATTTTTCTATAAGAAGAATTTGTTATATCATCTATAAGGAGAGCAATAGCCTCCTCGGGTATGATGTTTTTATAAAATGCAGTAAAGGGATTGACAATATGACCATACCCAATAGAAAGTTTATTTTTGTAATCAGCTGTCAGGTCGGAACAAAAACCTTCGCAAGATGAAATAAATTTTATTATATTTTCACTCGCATATCTAGAACATACTGATTCTATGTTAGATTTATCAAATAGGCCAACTATAAATTTCATTTTGCGTTTTTGACCTATTTCACATCCATTTTCAGAAACAGCAATTGCTTCAGCTGTATATTCTCCCGGATTTTTTAAAGAAATCTTTGCCGTCCATACAATTTTATCTTTTAAAGTTTTGATTTTTTCACCATAGATTTCTCGACATATTTCATTTTCATTTAAAGTAAATTTGATATTTTTTATGTTCGAATCGGATATTGCAAAAAAAGAAATCATTGCCTCTGAAATTGCTTGACATGGAAATACGTAAGCATATGATATGCATTCTGATGGGACAACATTTATTTTACATCTATAAGTTTTACCAGTTTTGTATTCTAAAGCTTCCACTATACAATTTCCTTGGTTTATAGCTGTTATTACTCCTTTCTTGTCTATTTTCAATATATTCTCATTTTGGGTTTTCCAGTTAAATTCATGTGCCTTTTGCCCTGAAGGACATATAATCATGCTTTTATTTTGTGGTAAAGCATAGCAGTCTTTGGGAAAAAATCCCACTGCATTGATACATTTAAAGTTAATGCTTATTAAATAAAAGAGAAAAATTATTAAAACTAATTTTATGTTTTTTTGTCTATTTTTTTTGTGAATTTTTTTATTAACAACTTCGAAACTCTTTATTTTTTTTAATTGCTTTATGGATTTATGTTTATAGACGTTTTTAAATTTTTGCTTACAAACTAATGTCATCCTTAATTTTCCCCTTATCACCTTTTTACGCCATATTATAACATTATTTTAATTGGTAAAACAAAATATATTTTAGTTATATTTAAACAAGCTGAAAAGTTGATAAATTATAAAAATTCAAAAATATTTCTATATAATTCGTTTTATATACAATTATAATTGTATAATTTCTATTTGTAATATAGCTGATATCTTGTTTAGGACTTGTCTGAAAAATAAAATAAACTATATATTTTAGCCAATTCATATATGAAAGGAGGGAAATGCGAACTGAAAAAATAGGTGTATTTCTATAATAATATAAAAAATATTTTAAATTGATTTAATTTTCATGATGATTTTTTATCTGTGCAATATTTTTTATTCTTATTTCGAGAGTTCTTACTTAAGGACAGACAATAAAGCAGTTTGAGGATCAGAGAAAAGAGAAGAGGTCCGGAAGGCTTGCCAAAGCTTAATGGTATTATTAATCCTCTTTTCAGACTTAGAGACAACTTTAGTACGGCGAGTGAAACGGGCGAGATCATTACAAATATCGCTATTATCACGCTCAATAGCGATAGTGTGTTTTTTAACAAAATATATCTTTTTGTGGCAAGACCTTAGGGCCTGTTCACACGAAAATTTTTGGAATAAAATTTAGCGTGTTTTCAAAAATATATAATGCAAATTTTACAAAAAATTTAGAAAACTAAATGGATATTTTTTTTCGACTAAAGTACATTTTATAGCCCTAAAAATTAAATAATTTTACTGTGGAATTTTTCGTATAAAGGCCCTATAAAAAGCATTCTAAGAATCTGTATAAAAAGTGCAGGCTTTCAGATATTTTACTTTTGCGTATAGTCTCTTAAAGGTTTTTGCGGACCTGGAACCCGTAACCCATGCTATCATTTCATTTTTGGCCCTGTCGAAAGCCTTGATTACCCACAGTTTACGTTTTTTTTATAGAAAATGCTACATCTCATCAAATTCTATTTCTTTCACGTCATCTTTAATTTTAGAAAACACCTCACAAAGATCAGCTTTGAAATTTTAATAACTCTGACAAATATAATTTTAGCCCCATATCAATGAAATTATTGTAATTAAATGAATATTTATGTCGAGTTATTACATAAATATAACGAGAGATAGGATATTAAATTGGTACTACTTAATTTTTGTGCGGTGTTTCCTTTATAATCCGGTAACTTTTTTGCTGCTTCATTAGTCCATCTGTATACTAGTGATTGGCACATACCAAATATTTTTGCTATTTTATTTATTGACATTTTTCCTGTCACATACAGCATGCTACACTTCACTTTCCTTGCTTTTATTTTTTCATTTGTCTTTCTGTCACCCTCTATAAAATTACATCCGCATTCCTTGCATAAATACTTTTGGTTTCCTCTTGCTTTTCCATTTTTTACATATTTTTCACTTCCAGATTTTTTGTATTTTATCATTCTAATCACGAAGGAGTGATTAGTTTTCCTTACTCTTTTCATTTCTTGTCTGTTATTTTATGATAAATCTCAAAAATCAATTAAAACACGACCAAAAAATGGATCAACTGAGTTTGTTTGAACCAAGAGACCCTTTTAAGGGTAATAAGTAAAAGATGCGTGGCTATCAGGCCAAACAATAGAACCACTCGCAATGCGGATGGATATTTATTGTAGACTTTTTTCTTTTGGCCATTTATATTACCTCCAAATTTTGTGATTATATCTTTACTCCTCTTTGAAGGTTTACACAAATTTGGGGATATTCCCGCTATAGTCAAATAACGTTTATTTGAAAGTTTTCATTTCTTTTCTTATAAACGTACCATAGTAGATTAACGTAGAATATTTTAAAATTCGCATATCTCCGCTGATGAGATCCCACAGCACAACCAAATTAAATATAAAATAATGGTATAG
>CAQJOC010000009.1:8001-23768 GCA_948815685.1 uncultured Eubacteriales bacterium
GCTTTTCCCTCAGCTAAGACCGCCGCCTTTCCTACAACTCTTCCTTCTGCTTTATTTACTAAAGTTTCAATTGCAGTCAAAGATTCACCTGTACTTACAACGTCATCTACAATCAAAACCTTTTTTCCTTTTATACACTCAAAATCACTTTCAGACAAATATAAATTTTGAAGGCGTGCTGTAGTAATTGATTTAACTTGAACATGTACAGGATTGTGCATATAAAGCTTAACACTTTTACGTGCTACAACGTATTTTTTTCCGGTTTTTCTGGCCATTTCATAGCAAAGCGGAATTCCTTTTGCTTCGGCAGTGATTAAAACATCGTGTTCCGGACAACGTTTTAAAAGTTCTTCGGCAGTTTTTATTGTAAGTTCAATATCTCCAAGCATTATAAAAGCAGCTATTTTTACCTTTTCATCAATCTTACAAATAGGAAGTTCTCTTTTGCATCCTGCAACTGTCAAAGTGTATTTCTCATCCATAAAAATAATTATCCTTCCAGTAAAAAACAAAATCTAAATAATTTTTAAAATTAAATATCAAATTACCACTCTCTAAAACAATCAAATATAAAATTAGCCCGGGGGCCATTTAAAATTTCTTCCTCCTAAAACATGAAAATGAATATGAGGAACAGTCTGACCTGCTTTTTCTCCACAGTTATTTACAACTCTATATCCGTTGCTTATTCTTAAATTTCGGCAAATTAAAGGTATAGTTTTAAAGATTTCAGCTATCAAATGTTTATTTTTATCATTTATTTCATCCGTATCTGCAATGTGAATTTTAGGTACAACAAGAAAATGAACCGGAGATACTGGATTTAAATCTTTAAAAGCTAAAATATTTTCGTCATCATATAAAATCTGTGCAGGAATATTTTTTGAAATAATTTTACAAAAAACACAGTCCGTCATAAACGCCCTCTCAGAAAAATACAAAATTATTAACAATTGATATTTTATGCTTACATATAGGTTTTGTCAAGTCTCTTTTCACCAGCCGCTTATCACAAAGAAATATATGAAAATATATGGAAAAAAGAAAATCTTTGGTCGATAATCGTAATATTAATACAAGAATGTAAAAGGAAATTTATAACAGAAATAAATTATAGTAAAGAGTGTAAACTACAAGCAATAAAAATAGTTTATAAATAAAATGAGGGAAACACCGCACAAAGATTAAATTGTACCAATTTATATCCTACCCCCTCGGTATATTTATGTAACAACTCGATATAAATATTTATTTAATCACAATAATTTCGTTGATATGTAACTAAAATTATATTTGTCAGAGTTATTAAAATTTCAAAGCTGATCTTTGTGCGGTGTTGCCTTAAGTTTGAACTCTGTTTACATGAAATTTTGAAAAAATATATCTTTATAAGTCTATCAGTTAAAGATTTCGTTTGTTTTTTATAAAATCCCTAATTAAAGAATGAGCAAGATGAAATATAAAAAATATTGGACTTTTTTTATATTTACAATTTTTAAATTATTCGCATATAAAAAAGTGAAGTTCTTTTTAAGGTTTGTTTTTTATGTTTTTTAATTTGTATATTATAATTATATCCATTATGATTTTAAAAAGACAGAGGTTTTAAAAATTGATAACAAGTAAAAGTAATGAAAACATAAAATATGCAATAAAACTTTTAAGTTCTTCCAAATCAAGAAAAGAAAATTGTGAATTTATAATAGAAGGCTTACGCTTAGCAAGAGAGGCGGTTAAAAATGGTATAAAAATAAACTTGACATTTTATAGTGAAGATTTTTATAAAAATTTCAAAAAAGAAGCTGATGAAATTCTAAAATTTTCTAAAAAATCTTTTCTTGTTGGTACAAATATAATAAAATCTATATCAGATACAAAAACTCCCCAAGGTATGGTTTGCATTTGTGAATTCATAGATAACAGTTTGCACCTTGATAAAAATATAAATAAGGTGTTGGTTTTAGATAATATTCAAAATCCTTCTAATTTGGGTGCAATCATAAGAATATGTGACGCTCTGGGATTTGATGGTGTTATTATTTCAAAAAATTCTTGTGATATATATAATCCAAAGGTAATAAGGGGAAGTATGGGGAGTGTTTTTAAGACTAAAATTTTAATATCCGACGACTTAGAATCCAATATATTTAATCTGAACAACAATGGTGTTTCAACTTTGGCAATGGTGGTTGAAAGAGGTGCGGAAGATATAAGAAGTTTTAGAAATTTAAAAAATGTAGCTTTAGTTATAGGCAATGAAGGAAACGGAATAAGAGACGAAATAATAAAAATCTGTAAATATAAAGCATTTATCCCTATAAAAGAAAATGTAAACTCATTAAATGCATCAGTAGCTGCAGGTATCGCTATGTGGGAAATAAGCAGATAAAGGACGGAGAAATTTATGAATGATAATGGTAAAGTTTACTGGATTTGGCTCCAACAAGCTTTGAAATACGGAAGTAATAAGATAAGAACTGTTAATCTCATATATGACTCCGCAGAAGATTTTTATAATGCCGGCATATCTGAATGGAAAATGTGTGGCTGTTTTACAAAAAAAGAAATCGATTTTATGAGTAATTGTAAACTTGACAAGGCTTATTTGGTTTTGGACAGGTGTAAACAGCTTGGGCAAGATGTGGTAACAATGTCTGATGAAAGATATCCGGAAAGTCTAAGGCACATTGCAAATCCGCCTTGTGTCTTATATGTTAAGGGTGAACTGCCCAATATGGACAATAAAATCTGTATTGCTGTTGTTGGAACCAGAAGTGCCTCTCTTTATGGTGTTCAGATGGCATTTGATATATCTTGGGAACTTGCAAAAGCAGGAGTAATTGTTGTAAGTGGAGGAGCTTTGGGAATAGATGAATCCGCACATAAAGGTGCTTTGCAGGGGGGAGGAAAAACCGTTGCGGTACTAGGATGTGGGGTAAATTATCCTTACTTGATGCAAAATGAACCTCTTAGAGAGGTAATAGCACAAAATGGTGCGATAATTTCTGAATTTGCTCCGGATTTTCCTGCTTATCCGTCTAATTTCCCGATGAGAAACAGAATAATTTCGGGGTTATCTTTGGGAACTGTAGTAGTAGAAGCCAGCAAAAGAAGTGGTTCGCTGATTACTGCAGGTTTGGCACTTGAACAAAATAAAGATGTCTTTGCCGTACCTGTTGATATGAACAGTCCTCTTTCAGAGGGAACAACTGCCTTAATTCGTGATGGGGCAAAGGTTGTTACAAATGGGGAAGATATATTGTGTGAATACAGAACTTCATATTTTAGGGAAAAAGAGAAAGAAAAAAAAAGAAGATGAAACTTTGTTATTTGAACGACCGACTGAAGAAAATTACGAACAGAGAACAGCCGGATTAAATGCAGAGCATGATATGTGTATCCCTCTGAAAGTTACTGATTTGAAAAACCAAAAATCAAGTAAAAACACAGGACAAGATACTAAGCGAGGGAAAATTATGAAGAATGCAGAGAAAGGTGTTAATAACTATGATATAAAAAAGCCAATGGGAGATAAAATGGAAAATAAAGTAGAAAATAAGGAAGAAAATGGGATTAATTATGATATAAATAGCTTGTCTTTAAATGAACAGAATGTATATAATGCTCTTAAGGACGGAAAAAAACATGTGGATTCAATAGTTGTTAAAACCGGATTGCCGATAGGAAAGCTTTTATCTTTGCTAACGAATATGGAGCTTTCGGGGATTATTGAATCTTATGCCGGCAAAATTTATGGACTTAAAGAGTAGAAAATAAAAAGTAGAAAATAGAAGGTAAAAAACAAAAAAGTAAAAAGAAAAAAATTAAAAATAGAAAAAGCAAAAAAAATCACAGAATATTAGTTTAGGATGGGAACGAAATGTCTAACTTGGTTATTGTTGAGTCACCGGCTAAGGCGAAAACGATTAAGAAATATTTGGGAAAAGGATTTGATGTTGTCGCATCTATGGGTCATGTTCGTGATTTACCCGAGAAAAGGCTAAGTGTGGATATTAAGCATGATTTTAAACCTAAATATGAGATAATAAAAGGAAAAGAAAAAACGGTAGATGAACTTTGTGCAAGAGCGAAAAAAAGTGAAAAAATATTTCTGGCGACAGACCCCGACCGAGAAGGCGAAGCAATATCTTGGCATCTGGCTTATATTTTGGGACTTAACCTTGAAGATAATAATCGTGTTACGTTTAATGAAATTACAAAAAACGGAATAGGTAACGGAATGAAAAATCCTCGAAGTATAGACATTGACCTTGTCAATGCCCAGCAGGTCAGGCGGATTTTAGATAGGCTTGTAGGTTACAAATTAAGTCCCTTTCTTTGTAAAAAAATTTGTAAAGGTCTGTCAGCAGGGAGGGTGCAATCCGTTGCTCTTCGAATTATAGTCGACCGCGAAGAAGAAATAAGAAAATTTGTTCCCGACGAATATTGGACAATAGAGGCAAGTCTTATTCCCCATGGGGCAAGGAAACATTTTACAGCTCTGTTTTATGGTGATGAAAACGGTAAAATTGAGATAAAAGATGAAAAAACCGCAAAAGAAATAATAAAAAGTCTTGAAGGTTCTGAATATACAATATCAAATCTTAAAAAAGGAAAACGAAAAAGGTCTCCGGCACCACCGTTTATTACATCAACCTTGCAACAAGAGTCTTCCAGAAAACTTGGATTTCAGGCAAAAAGAACCATGAAAGTTGCTCAAGAACTTTATGAGGGCCTTGAAATTGAAAATATGGGAGCAGTGGGACTTATTACCTATATGAGAACGGATTCTTTGAGAATTTCCGAAGATGCAATTAAGGAGGGCAGAGAGTATATATTAAAAACTTTCGGAGAGAAATATTTACCCAAAGAGCCAAGGAGATTTAAAACTAAAGCGAATGCTCAGGATGGTCACGAGGCAATCAGACCTACAATGCCGGAAATGAATCCGGAAAAAGTAAAAAATAATTTAAGCAGTGACCAATATAAACTTTATAAACTTATTTGGGAAAGGTTTACGGCCAGTCAGATGTCTGACTGTATACACAGTACTACTCAAGCTGCAATATCAGCGGGTAAATATATATTTAAGGCGTCGGGATATACTGTTGATTTTGATGGATATACGGCTTTATATGTTGAAGGAAGTGATGTCGAACAAGAAAAAGAAAAAGCATTACCGGAACTAAAGGAAGGAATGCTCCTTAAGCTTAAATCTCTTGAACCGAATCAACATTTTACACAGCCTCCCCCTAGGTATACTGAGGCATCACTTATAAAAACATTAGAAAAAAATGGAATTGGGAGACCTTCCACATACGCTGCGACTATTTCAACAATTACCGCTAGAGAATATGTCATACGGGAAGCAAAGGTTTTAAAACCTACCGAACTCGGAGAAACAGTCACAAAGCTTATGAAAGACAAATTTTCTAAAATCGTAAATTTGAAATTTACCGCACAGATGGAAAACGAACTTGATACGGTTGAAGATGGAAAATGCGATTGGGTTGAGATTCTTAAAGATTTTTACGGAGATTTTGAAAAAACACTTGAAAAAGCAAAGGAATCCATGAAAGATGTAAAGATTGAGCTTGAAGAAAATAAAACAGATCTAATTTGTGAACTTTGCGGCAAGCCTATGGTAATTAAACGGGGAAGGTTTGGAAAGTTCATAGGCTGTTCGGGGTATCCGGAATGTAAAAATATCAAAAAAATAATTAATAAAACAGGTGCCAAATGCCCAAAATGCGGAGGCGATGTAATATCCAGAAAAAGTAAAAGAGGCAGAATTTTCTATGGATGCAGCGAATATCCCAAATGTGATTTCATATCTTGGGATGAGCCGATAGATGAGAAATGTCCGAATTGCCATAAACAACTATTCAGAAAAAACACAAAAAAACCGAAAATTTACTGTGCAACTGAAGGCTGTGGCTATGAGAAGGTAGAGGAAAATGGAAAGAGCTAAAGTAATAGGTGCAGGACTTGCGGGATGTGAAGCGGCTTGGCAGATTGCCGAAGCAGGGATTAAAGTCAGACTATACGATATGAAACCGAAAAAATATTCACCGGCACATAAAAGTCCGTTTTTATGTGAATTGGTATGTTCCAATTCATTAAAAAGTAATGAACTTACAAATGCAAGCGGTCTTTTAAAAGAAGAACTCAGAATGCTTGATTCTTTAATTGTCGGGTGTGCCGATAAATGCAGAGTTCCTGCCGGCGGAGCTTTAGCGGTAGACAGAGAAAAATTTTCACGTATGGTTACAGATAAAATAAAATCTCATAAAAATATAAATTTTACGGAAAAAGAAATTAAAGATTTAAATTTGGATGCGGATATTATAATAGTCGCAACAGGACCGCTTACATCCGAACCGTTAGCCGAATACATATCTCAAATTTGCGGAAAATCTCTTAATTTTTTTGATGCAGCTGCCCCAATTGTTACAGCAGAAAGTATCGATATGAATCATGCATTTTTTGCCTCCAGATATGGGAAGGGCAACGGAGAAGATTATTTAAACTGTCCTATGGACAAGGAAGAATATGAGCTTTTTTATAATTATCTTATAAATGCCGAAAGAGCTCCGGTTAAGGACTTTGATGTATTGGAACCAAAAGTATATGAAGGCTGTATGCCGGTAGAAGTATTGGCCTCTAGGGGAAAAGATGCACTGCGATACGGACCTATGAAACCGGTTGGACTGCAAAATCCCGAAACAGGCAGATGTCCATATGCAGTGGTTCAGCTTCGCAGAGAAAACATAAGTGGAAATTTATATAATATGGTTGGATTTCAGACAAATTTAAAATTTAAAGAGCAAAAAATAACTTTTGGTTTTATTCCCGCTTTAAAAAATGCCGAATTTATAAGATTTGGGGTTATGCACAGAAACACTTTTATAGATTCTCCGAGAATTTTGGATAAGACTTATTCCATGAAAAGTAATTCAAAAATTTTTTTCGCAGGTCAGATTACGGGAACCGAAGGATATATTGAATCTGTTTCATCAGGACTTGTTGCGGGTCTGAATGCAATAAAGAAACTGAAAGGAAAGAATTCCGTTATTTTTCCTCAAGAAACAATGACAGGAGCTTTGGCTTCATATATAAGCGATAAAAGTATAGAAAATTTTCAGCCGATGGGAGCAAATTTTGGAATTATTCCGCCTCTTGACGAAAAAATCAGAGACAAAAAATTAAAAAAAGAAAAAATTGCTCAAAGAGCCCTTAAATTAATTGAAAAGGTGATACTTAATGAAAATAATAGTTGACGCTTTCGGAGGAGATAATGCTCCCTTGGAAATAATAAAAGGCTGTAGGATGGCAAAAGACGAATATGGTTTTCAAATTATTTTGGCAGGGAATGAAAAAAAAATAAAAAAGGTCTGTGAAGAAAACAATTTAAAAACAGACGATATGGAAATAATAGACGCTTTGGATAATATTTCCATGGAAGACGAGCCGGGAGAGATATTGAAATCAAAAAGCCAAAGTTCAATGGCGGTTGGACTACAAAATTTAGCTGACGGAGTCGGAGATGCTTTTGTGTCGGCAGGAAACAGTGGAGCTTTGGTGACGGGTGCAACGATGATAACAAAACGTCTTAAGGGAGTTTTAAGATGTGCGTTTGCCCCTATAATTCCGAAGAACAAAGGTTCCTTTATGCTTATTGACAGCGGAGCAAACTCTCAATGCAGAGCCGAGATGTTAAGACAGTTTGGGATTATGGGGTCTATATATATGGAAAAAGTAATGAAAATAAAAAATCCTAAAGTCGGTCTTGCAAATGTAGGAGTGGAAGAACATAAAGGTGACATTCTTAGAAAAGAGTCGTATAAGCTCTTATCCGAAAGCGGTATTAATTTTATAGGAAATGTGGAAGCAAGGGATATCCCACTTGAGGGAGCGGATGTTATAGTTGCTGATGGATTTACAGGAAATATTATCTTAAAACTTTATGAGGGAATGGCTTCTTTGCTTTTTGGAAAATTCAAGGAAATTTTATCTAAAAATTTAAAAACCAAATTAGCTGCCTCATTGATTTTGAAAGATATTAAAGATATGAAAAATCAGATTGATTATAATCAATACGGCGGAGCACCGCTTATGGGAATCTCAAAACCTGTATTTAAAGCACACGGAAGTTCCACGGCAGTTACAATAAAAAATGCGATACGTCTTACAGGAGATTACGTCAAGGAAAATGTTACAAAAACGATTTCCGAAGTACTTGAAGATATGAATATAAAAAAGCAGGATGGAAATGAGCAAAATTAAAAAAATAATTTTGGGGAAATACACTATTTAAGTTCATTTATATTTATTTTAAGAAAAAAGATGTAAAATATTTTAAATTTTATTTATTAACTTATTTGCTTTTTTTATTTTGACAACAAAGGAGAAAAATAAAAATGCTTGAAGAATTAGAAAAAAACATAGGATATTGTTTTTCCAATAAAAAATATTTGAAAATTGCACTTACACATTCTTCGTATTCAAACGAGTCAAACGGAAAATTAAAAAGCTATGAAAGACTTGAATTTTTGGGAGATTCTGTTTTAAGCATAGTTACGTCGGATTATATATTCAAAAATTGTCCCGAACTACCTGAGGGAGAACTTAGTAAATTAAGAGCTTCACTTGTCTGTGAAAAAACGCTTTGTGAATTTTCTAAAAAGCTTGATGTTGGGAAGTATCTTAAACTCAGTCGGGGAGAAAAAAGGTCAGGCGGAGAAAACAGAGCATCACTACTTGCAGATGTTTTTGAATCCATAACAGCTGCGATATATTTGGACGGCGGACTTGAAGAAGCAAAAAAATTCATACTTAGATTTATTGAACAAGAGGTAAAAAGTCCACATTTAAAAAGTATGAGGGATTTTAAAACAGATTTACAGGAAATAGTTCAAAAAAATCCGGAAGATAAAATAGAATATGTTTTAGTTGAAGAATCCGGACCGGACCACGATAAATCTTTTATTGTAGAGGTTCGTTTAGATGAAAATGTTATAGGTAGGGGGAAAGGCAAGAGCAAAAAGGAAGCGGAGCAGAAAGCTGCCAAGGAAGCTCTGTCTTTAATGGGATGCTGAAACATGAAAATATTTCAATATTTGTACCGAATAATGGCTGCCCTCATATGTGCAGTTTTTGTAATCAGTTTCAAATAACCGGAAAGAAACGACAACCGGGAATCAAAGATATTGATGATGCGATTAAAAATTCATATAAAAATAAATACAAAAATGAAGATAACAGTCAAGATAAACACGAAAATAAACATGAAAATGGTAATAAAAATATAATCAAACCTCAAAAAATTTTTAGAGAACTTGCATTTTTTGGGGGAAGCTTTACTGCGATAAAAAGAGATTATGCAGAAAGCCTTTTATCTCATGCATATTGCTATATAAAATCCGGCGATATCGACGGAATACGCATATCAACTCGTCCCGACTGTATAAATGAGGAAATTTTAAAATTTTTGAAATCTTATGGAGTTACTTCTATAGAGCTTGGAGCACAAAGTATGGTGGATAAAGTACTTTTTTATAATAATAGAGGCCATACGTCCGGTGATGTTAGGCATTCGTCGGGACTTATTAAAAATTATGGATTTGAACTCGGACTCCAGATGATGACGGGACTTTATGGGAGCGAAGAAAAAGACGATTTGTTCACAGCCAATGAGTTTATAAAATTGCAACCCGATACCGTAAGGATTTATCCGACTCTGATAATGAAAGGAACTAAGCTTCATGAACTTTTTAATTTAGGGAAATATATACCTATTGATATTAATAAAGCAGTGGAGATTTGTGCAAAAATTTTAAATTTATTTAATTTTGCAGGGATAAAAGTAATACGATTAGGTCTTCATAGTTCAGACGGAATAAGTAAAAATCTTATAGCAGGTCCGTGGCATCCGGCATTTAAGGAACTTTGTGAAAGTAAAATCATTGTAGACAAGTGTATAAAATCCATAAAGGAACTTGGATATGAAAAAAAGCCAATAAAAATACTTGTATCACCAAAATCCGTATCAAAAATTATAGGACAAAAACGGTCAGGGATAGAGAGAATTAAAAAATTGTGTTCAGAAGTTCTTATTGAAGAAGACTATAAAATTAAAGATTTAAATTTTTTGATAAAAGAGCATAAACAGACTTAAAAAGTTAAAAGCAAACAGGGAAAAGTAATAATATGATTAATGTGAGGTTAAAAAATTTTCCAGAGGAATTCTGTTGTATCCTATCCAAACCGATATATTTTTTCTGTCATCTAAATTTTTTACATCCATTATAAATTTTAAATAAATATCCAAAGGAACCATAAATAGGTCACCTATTTTATTTTTTCCAAGAGCTATACGATTTGTTAAATCGGATACATACCATTTTCCTTGCCATTTGTAAAGATTTGCCACATGGTCCTCATTGGTAATAAGGTATGTATCAACACCGATTTTGCGACCTACTGCCATCAATAAAGCTGCAAATTGGCGACATACTCCTGCTTTTAATTTTATACAGTAGTCAACCATGAGTTTATTCACATCTTCTCCATATTGACGCAATTGTTCTTCTTTATTGCCTACTAACTCGAGATGATTTTCAAGCCATTTTTCAAAACTCGGCATATTTGACTCGGCTTTTTGTCTGATTTCATTTCCTATTTGTTCGTCATATTTTAGCCTGTCCCCAAAATAGTCAAACCAAAACTTAAATATTTGCATTTGTTTATATGTAGGTTCTCGTGGAACTTCTTTTTTTAAACTCGAATTCGGAGTTTTAGATAACTTAGGTATCTCTGGTTTTTTAGAAGAATACTTTGGCTTTGATTCATCAGAATGGCCAAGATGAAAGCTGTCATGTACTTCAATTTTGGCTTTGTTTTTATCTTTAGAGCGTAAAGCTGGAATGCATGCACATGGTAAGGCGACACCTATAAGTAGTGCCGGAACCATAATTAGACATAAAATTTTTGTTGTATTCATAAAAAATCACTCAAAATTAATTAATAATTGATTTTATTATAACATGTACGTTAAAAAATATCAAATATATAATTAAATTTACGCTGTTATGTGAAATAACTTTAAAAATACAAATTTTAGTGAAATATTGGTTTAGTTTTCAAATTGTTTAACTATATCGTCATTATTTAATCATTTTCAGATAATACACTTAATATTAATGATATTGAGTTTAAATAGTGAATACTAAAAATTTTACGGGGGAACTTCAATGGATAGAAATGATTTTAAAAACATGGTCGAAAAGTATAAAAATGAGCTTATGAAAATGGCAGGACTCAATGTAAAAGCTCAGGGAATTTCCGAAACTGAGGTTCCGGGTGCTAAGATAAGTGAAAACAAAGATGCCGAAATAAAAAGCGAAGAAAACAAACAAGAAGACACTTTGTTTCCGGAAGATTCCGTTAATGCAATCGATGAATCTGAAAGCAATACTTACCAAGATTTTATGGATAAAAATAAGGAATACGGCTATCTAAAGGTACAGGCATTTGCAGCAAGCCAGGCTTTACCTATAGAGGGAGTCAAAGTTGTTGTAAGTAAAAAATTTTCCGATACAGATAAAATATTTTTCGAAGGGATTACAGATGAAAGCGGAATTATCGATGACATAAAACTTCCGGCTCCTTCTAAAGAACTTTCCGAACATCCTTCTGAAATTCTTCCTTATTCAAATTATAATTTTTCTTCGCAATATGAACAAGCCGAAACAGATAACGCTCGGTCAGTCCAAATTTTTCAAGGAATAAAGACAATACAGCCCATAAGAGTAATTTTATAAATAACTAAAATTTAAGCTTTGAGAAAGTTGAGATGATATTATGGCAATGCCGACAATTCCGGAAAATATAACGATACACCTCGGAGACCCTGACCAACCTGCAAGGAATATAACGGTGCCTTTTGTAGATTATATAAAAAATGTTGCTTCGAGCGAAATATATCCAACCTGGCCCGACAGTGCATTAAGGGCAAACATATTGGCACAGGTATCTTTTGCGTTGAATAGAGTTTATACAGAATGGTACAGAAGTAGAGGATATGATTTTGATATAACAAATTCTACAAGGTATGACCAAAAATACATAGAAAATCGTGATTTATTTGATAATATAGTAAAATTGGTTGACGATTTATTTAATGACTATGTGGTAAAACAGGGAAGTGTGGAACCCTATTTTACACAATACTGCAGTGGAACAACTGTAACTTGTGAAGGGCTGTCTCAATGGGGAACTGTGGACCTTGCCGAACAAGGAATGTTTCCTTACCAGATACTTCAGTATTATTACGGAGATGATATAAATATAGTTTATGACGCTCCACTTGCGGAAAATGTACCTTCATATCCTGAAACACTTTTAAGGTTAGGTAGTTCCGGAGAAGAGGTTCGTACAATACAAAGGCAACTCAACAGAATAAGTGATAACTATCCTGCCATACCTAAAATTCCTGTAACTGATGGAATTTTTAATGTACAGACAGAAAACTCGGTAAAAGAGTTTCAAAAAATATTTAATTTAACAGTAGACGGGATTGTGGGAAAGGCTACTTGGTATAAAATCAAATTTATATATAATAGTGTAAAAAGACTTGCAGAGCTTTCTTCAGAGGGAATTTCACCGGAGGAAGCGGCACCGCTTTATTCATCGGTTTTACGAGAAGGAGATACCGGAACAAATGTCGCTTTTGCACAGTATTATTTAGCACTAATATCATTTGTTGACCCCCAAATACCTCAGGTTGTGCTAAATGGAGTGTTTGATAAAAATATGAAAAATTCTGTTATAGCCTTTCAACAAAAATATGGCCTTGAACCCAATGGTGAAATTGACAGAAGAACTTGGAACAAAGTGTTGGAAGTATATAATACTACTATACAAGCATTAAAACAGCAATATGTTTCCGATAGTGAAAAAATTTATCCCGGTATAATTTTAACTCCAGGTTCTTCCGGAGATGACATATCTACACTTCAAAGACTATTACAGCAAGCTGCCCAAAAAAATTCGAGCATTCCTTCAGTGGAAGTTACCGGTACATTTGATGGGCCTACGGAAAATGCGGTTCGGGTAATACAAGCTCAAAACAGTTTACCGGTTAATGGTTCAGTTGGTCCATTAACATGGGCTGCGATAGTAAATATTGCAGAAAGCCCTTGATATAAGTATATTTTTTACAAAGATTGGAAAAAATACACATTAATTTATTGAAAAATCGATTTTCCTCTTGCAAAATGCATAAAAATGTAGTATTATATAAACGGTAGAGTTAATAAGGTGTGTTTTAAGGAGGGGGGATCTATTTTGATAATCGAGAGAATAGATGAAAAAAAATTGATGATAATGTTAGAAGAACAAGATATGAGTTCCCTGGAATTAACATATGACAAAGTTTCTTGGAAAAATCAAAAATTTAAAGTCCTTGTTGCAAAATTACTGGCCTTAGCTAAATTTAAAACAGGATTTTCCGCAGATGATGGTCAACTTTCGATAGAAACTATGCCTCAAGGTTCAGGATGTGTAATAATATTTACGCTATCTCCGGAATCAAAAGACAAATCTAAAAATAATGCTATCGATTTACTTACAGATGGGACAGAGGCCTCAAGCTCATACATATATAAATTTGACAGAACAGATGATTTGCTGGAAGTATGTGATAAAATAGAAAAAATGGAAAAATCGGTTATTAAATCCAGTACAATCTTTTATTTAAACAATACATATTTTGTTTTAATACATCCAGGGGGCAAGATTCTTCCGGAAGCTGTTTCCGTAATTTTAAATGAATATGGAAATGAGCTTGAATATAGCAAAGTCTTTGAAGCATACTTGAATGAATTTGGTAGGCTTATACATAGTGGCGATGCAATAGCATATGTAGGAAGATGTCTTGGCTAGGAGTTTAGTCAGATAAAATAAGTTTCATATATCCGATTGAATGCTTTTGAGTGAAATGTATCTGTCTTTTCAAATGTGTAGCTCACAGACATTTTGTGACGTTACCGATATTTTAATTTTCTAAAGTAATTCTAGATACTCACTGAATTATATGTCGGTGGGTATCTGCTTTTTTGTATAGCTATTCCAATTAGAAATAATCCAATTTATTTAAATTTTGCACTTCTTAATTGTGCAGTTCTTTTCTATTATTTAGAAAATATGATAACCGCAGTTAGGCCTTGTCTGAAAAATAAAAACAAACTATATATTTTACCCAATTCATAGATAAACCGAAGAAAATAAAGGCAAAGACAGAAGAGTTGAGTTTTTAAAACTTATTAAAAATATATTAAATCGGTAAAATTTTTATAACAAACTTATAATATAAGCATATTTTTTTGTATCTATCAATTTTTCCACTTTAGCTATTTTTTATTTTTCAGACAAGACTTACATTGATCCGCAAATTGGTTGTGTTTGTAGACTCTATTTTCTTTGTATACTTTTTTATCCAATATAAACATATATTTTTACTTATCTCAAGCATTCTTCCACTATTTCCTTCCATATACAATTTTATTGACTGTCTTCTTATCTCTTCATTATAGCACTTTTCTTTCGGATTTGGCGTATATCTTTTTTCACTGTGTTTGCATTTATACGTTTGGTTCCCTGCTCGTGTTTTCCCTACCTTTATTTGGTTAACTTTTCTTTTACAATTTTTACATTCCTCATTTTTTATTTTATCATATACCTACTCAAATGGCACCTCACCCATTTATATGAGGTGTTGCCTTAAAAATTATGTGTGATATAATATAATAATTAAAGGGAGAGATTTATATGAGAGAAAAAAATAATTCTACAGTCATTATAATTTCCGGGATAATTGCATCGGTAATAGCATTAATGTCTTTATCTATAGCCTTATTTGTGATTCTTGATAAACGCAGAAAAAGAAAAGAAGAAAGAGAACTGGAAGATTATCTCGAATCGGTTATACAGTAAAAATTTCCGGACTCGTGGTATTGAGAAAAATATGGAAAAAATTATATACTAGTAAATAGGATACTTGACCATGTAAAAAAGCTTTAGAGTCTGTTTAGACGAAATTTTTTATGATAAAATTTTAAATTACTTGTAAAAAATTTAATAGGTGTTTTTTCAACAAAGTACGCTTTATACCCCAAAAAACGTAGTAGTTTTACTGTGGAACTTTTTGTGTAAACAGGTCTTAGGAAAACAAAATAAATATCGGCTGTCATGGCCTGGTTAGCTTTAGCAAAAATATGAGAATTCTTATATAAAACGTAAATATAAACTCTCATATTTTTCTTTATAATCTGGAATCCGGACCACGCTTTTTCCATTTATATATAGAAACACCAGTCAGAGCCAGTCCAATCAGAGTAAAAACACTTCCGGTAATCGTTCCTCCCAGTGCTGTCATAGGTTCTGCCTTTGACTTTTTTTCCTTTCTTGGGTGTCTTTCTCCGCCGCTGCTACTGCTTACATTGTTATTAATAATAATAGTATCTCCACCATATATTTCCGCAAGCTCACTTTCAGATAAATTTTCAAAATTCATTTTAATTTTTTCTTTTTCCTTAAATATCCTTTTCGCATCATCCGTAGACATTTTAATACCTTTACCTTCAAAATATTTTATAAACTCTTGAATATTTTCAATTTTTGAAATTTTATCTAAAAATTCTTTATTTTGCATTAATTCAACAACTTGTTTTCTTTGATTTTCTAGATTATTACCCATTGTATTT